>NZ_JBEXGE010000009.1:0-242414 GCF_040607155.1 Micromonospora sp. NPDC005324
AGACAACCGCGCCGGCGGACGCTGCACATCAACGGAGCAATCACGATCATGATCGGACTCGCCCTTGCGTTCTCTGACCGAGTTCAGAGAATTGACCACGGCTACCACGTCGTGCTGGAAGGCATCATGCACAGCAGCCGCTACCGAAACATGCTGACCTCTCTGCGGGACGACCACCGCGGCCGGTCGCTGTTCTGCTATCTCGACGTGTCCCTGGCCGAGACCCTGCGCCGACACCTCACCCGCCCGCAAGCCACCGAGTTCACCGCTGAGCACATGAGCGGCTGGTACGCCACCCACGACGTCCTGGACTGGCCCGACGAACTCGTCCTCCCCGAGACCACGGGCCTGGACGAGGCCGTCGAGGCCATCGCCGCTGTGACTGGGCTACCCCAGACCGGACGGGACGACGACTTGTTTCCATGCGTTCCGTGCCTGTAGAGCAGCCCAGCCGGCTACAGCTCCATCTGCGGGCGTGCATTGGTGCTCGACGTGTGCTCGTAGCCCACGTTTCAGGGTCGGCAACGTCACGCCACCGGCTTCGTAGCGATCAGGAGCCGCCTGCCGAACGCGGCGCGTACATGATCAAGGCGACGCCGACCAGGCAGATGCCGGCGCCGATGACGTCCCACCGGTCGGGCCGGAACCTGTCGACGATCACGCCCCAGGCGAGGGATCCGGCGACGAACACGCCGCCGTAGGCGGCGAGGATGCGCCCGAAGTTCGGGTCGGGCTGGAAGGTGGCGACGAATCCGTACGCGCCGAGGGCGATGACTCCGGCGGCGATCCACCACAGGCCGCGGTGCTCGCGCCAGCCCTGCCAGATCAGCCACGCCCCGCCGATCTCGAACAGGGCGGCGACGATGAACAGCAGAACAGAGCGAACGACGGTCATCGGTGGACCGTACCGATGTGCCCGCAGTCCTGAATCATGCCGATGACCCGGTCGCCGTCATCCCGGCGGCGGCTCGCAGCGCGAGCGCGTCGAGGACGTCGACGTGCGCGGCCGGCACCTCCACGTCAAGGCGCAGTGTGCCGGTATCGGCGGCGATGGTGAACGAGAAGAACGAGCAGCAGGAGCTTTCCCGGTGCCCGATCTCGCCGACATTCATGGATAGCAACGCAGTGATCGCATGAGGGAACTGCTTGCCGTGCTCCAGTCTCAGGAAACTGACAGCAAGTCGATACAGCCGTCTCTGTATCGTCCCGATCGGACTGTGCCGCCTGTACGCGGGCGGACTGATCACGTTGTTCACGCGGCAGACGAGGGCGGGAAGATGACGAGGAACACGCGTTTGACCTTGGCGTTGATCGCGGCGGTGGTGCTCGTGTTCGGTGGTCTGCTGGCCGTCAACCGTCCCGACCAGCGGCCCGCTGTGATCACCGACGCTGGCGTGATCGAATCGACGGTGCTGGTGCGCGAGGACAGCCACCGGCTGTCCACGGCAGCGGACGGCACGGTGACGCTGGTGGAGTTCCTCGACTTCGAGTGTGAGTCCTGCGCTGCGGCGTACCCGGCGGTCAAGCAGATCCTGGCCACCTATCAGGGCCGCATCACTTTCGTGGTCAGGTATTTCCCGATTCCGAGCCACCCGAACGCGGATCTGGCCGCCCGGGCCGCCCAGGCCGCCGCGAACCAGGGTCGGTTCGCCGAGATGTACGCGCAGCTGTTCGAGAACCAGACCAGCTGGAGTCACAGGGAGCAGCCACAGACTGAGGCTTTCCTTGGCTACGCCCGTACCCTCGGGCTGGACATGCCGCGCTTCGAGCGCGATCTCGACGACCCTGCCACGGCCACGCGGGTCGCCAGGGACAAGACCGACGGCGCGGCGGCCGGTGTGCAGGGCACCCCGACGTTCTTCCTCAACGGCCGGCAACTGACCGACCTGCGCGGCCAGGACGACCTCGTCGCCGCCATCGACGCCGCGCTGGCCGAATGAGCGCCGCCGCCGTCGATCAGTCCAGCGACCAGGCTTCACCCGAGAGTGGTTTCCTGTCCCGGGCCACCGCCTGGATCTTTGCCGTCGGTGGCGTTGTCGGGATGCTCGCCGCCGTGATCCTCATCGTCGAGAAGATCAACCTGCTCGCCGATCCCGGTTACGTTCCGAGCTGCAGCATCAATCCGATCCTGTCCTGCGGCTCGGTCATGACCACGCCCCAGGCCGAGGCGTTCGGTATTCCCAACCCCCTGATCGGCGTCGCGGGGTTCGCCGTGGTCGCCACGATCGGCGTCGTCCTGCTGGCCGGTGTGCGACTGCCCGTCTGGTTCTGGCTGGGGTTACAGGCCGGCGCGACGTTCGGCGTCGTCTTCGTACACTGGTTGATCTACCAGAGCCTCTACGTCATCGGCGCGCTGTGCCCGTACTGCATGCTTGTCTGGGCCGTCGCCATTCCGATCTTCCTCTACGTCACCCTGCGCACCCTGCGCGATCAAGGTGCCGTGCTTCCCGGGCCCGTGGGGCGGGTCGCCGCCGCGGCTGCCAGCTACCACAGCCTCATCCTCACCGCCTGGTACGTGATCATCCTGATCGCGATCCTGGTCCGCTTCTGGGATTACTGGGTCACCCTCATCTGACGTCCCCGGCTGCGGCGGGAGGGCGCACGGCAGCGCTGGGGGCGCAGCATGCGTCGCCGCGCCAGGCTTCGCGGCCTTCCTTGACAGCGACCGCGGCGATGATCAGAGCGGCGGCACTGTCGGCCCACCACCAGCCGAACAGCGAGTTGACGGCCAGGCCGACCAGCAGCACCGCCGAGAGGTACGTGCACAGCAGGGTCTGCTTGGAGTCCGCGACGGCGGAGGCCGAGCCGAGTTCGCGTCCGGCACGACGTTGCGCGGCCGACAGAACCGGCATCACCGCCAGGGACACCGCGGCCAGGATCAGGCCAATCGTGGAGTGCTCCGGGCGGTCCGCGCCGACGAGTGCCCGTACCGACTCGACGGACACGTACGCGGCGAGGGCGAAGAACGACAACGCGATGACGCGCAGCGCGGCGCGTTCCCGGCGTTCGTGGTCAGGTCCGGAGAACTGCCAGGCCACGGCGGCGGCCGAGGCCACCTCGATGACGGAGTCGAGCCCGAACCCGATCAGCGCGGTCGAGGAGGCCATCTTTCCGGCGCTGATGGCGATGACTGCTTCGATCACGTTGTAGGTGATTGTCGCTGCGACGAACAAACGCACCCGCCGGATCAGGGTCGTGCGGCGGGCCGGCGACGGGCTGAGCGACACGAGCGGCAGCGGAGTGCCCATCAGCAGCACCCTTTGGTCCCGGCGGCCGGGCAGGCAGCGGGATCGACCGCCAGGACCAGACCGAGCAGGTCCCCGAGGGCGTGCGCGAGGCGGGCGTCGGCCAGTTCGTAACGGCTGCGGCGACCTTCGGGTACGGCGACGACGAGGCCGCATCCGCGCAGGCACGCCAGGTGGTTGGAGAGGTTCTGCCGGCTGGTGCCCAGCAGGTCGGCGAGTTCGGCTGGATAGCCGGGTCCCTCGCGCAGTGCGAGCAGGAGTCGGGCGCGGACCGGGTCGGACAGGGCGTGACCGAAGCGGGCCAGAACCTGGCCATGCGTGAGCGTCTCCACGCAACGACAGTACATCAGAAGCTGTATACAGCAGAACGTGAACTCCTCTGCGGCACGGCAGTGGCGGCCGTGAGGCAGTTACATCCATCTGGTGGTCGAGGAGTTCCGTTCGCGGAGCGTGTACGACGGCGCGATGCCGAAGGTCGCGCGGTAGCTGGCGGTGAATCGACTGTGGTTGGCGAACCCCCACCGAGCGGCGATACGGGCCACGCTCGTCAACCCTGGGTCGGCGTCGATCAGCTCGCGGTGGGCGTACTCGAGCCGCACCTGTCGCAGGTATGCCATCGGGGTGGTGTCGAGGTGGCGGCGGAAGGCTACCTGGAGGGCCCGAATGTTGACGTAGGAGGCCGCCGCGATCTCGCTCGCGCTGATGTCCCGATGTGCGTTGTCGTCGATGAACGAGACAGCGCGGTGGAACGAGCCGACATGTGCGTCCCGGCGGTTCTCGGGGGTCGGGTCGAGGATCGCGTTGTTGGGAAACGACGCCAGGCTCGTGGCCACGAGGAGGCGGGCGGCGGCTCCCGCCACAAGTGGTTCCTGTGCCGCTGACGTGCCGACGACGCTGGCGCGAACGTAGCGGAAGGCGGCGCGCCAGTTGTCCGCGGCCTGCTGCGTGGGCGGCGTGATCGAGGTGAAGTGGATGGGAGTTGCGCGGCGATTCGGAGCGAGGTCGACTTCCAGGGCGAACAGCCCGACCGGGATGAGCACGAGGTCGATGTCGACATCGTCGACGATGGCCGTGTACGGCTCCGGAAGGGTGGCCAGGATCGAATCGCCCGCCAGGCACTGCGTTTCGTTTCGGCGGCCGCGAACGATGGCGGTCCCGTTGAGTACGGTGCCGAATGGCAGAGCGGCCATGGGATCTACATCCATCTGCACCCGCATGGTGAAGGTGGAACGGTGCAGTTCTACTGGGCCGAGATTGTCCTGCGTCAGGTGCAGGCGGTCCTGCTGCCCTGCCGGGGAGAGTTGCATCGATCCGTAGAATGTATTTAGCAGCTCGAATATTTCTTCCGAATCCGTCAGTTCGAAGGAATTCGTCACGGTCGACCCATCAGGCATGCGATTCTAGCATCAAGTTCCCTGTCTGCTTGGGCAATCCGTCGGAGTGGTCGCGCCCTGCCGAACGTGTGTTAAACGCTCACCGTACAACAGGCGAGAGCGCTTTCACGCATTCCTCGGCGGGGGGCAGGACGTGAAGTGTCATCACGTCTCGGCGCTCTGGCTGGCGTGGGGCGTGTCGCCACGCCGCAGCGCCGCCGTGCACTGCGTTTTACCGAAAAAAGATCCTTGAGAAATTCGCTTTCTGTCCTAGTGCAATAACTGTTGATGCAATCGGGACGATTTATTATCAATGTCAAGTGCATCCAATTCAGCGCGACAAGGGTTGATCAGGTTGCTGCGGCGACCCGCCAGGCGCCAGACCTGCCCATTGGGTCGGATCATCCGAGGGGCGACCGGACCTGGGGTTTCGTCAACACGAGGAGAGCATTGTGGGCGATGACGATGGTCTGCTCAAACCGTTTGAGGTCGCCGCGCTGCTACGCGTGGATCCCAAGACTGTGACGAGGTGGGCGGTGGTCGGCAGGATAGGAAGCATCCGGACGCCCGGTGGTCATCGCCGCTTCCTGGAATCTGAGGTTCGAGCGCTGCTCGTGAGCGCCGCACCAGGGCACCGAAGATGCACCACCTGTGGGGTGGTCGGGTGCGGCGAGGATGCGACGTGAGGTCGACATTTCGGGATGGGGTCCACCCGCCTACTGATCCTGCGCGGCCTGGATCGCCACTGAACCTGACACAAGGCGTTGCCGGCGCCCGAAGACGCCGGCAACGCCCCTGGGTCAGTTGGCGTGGGTCAGGCGCGTGGTGATGCGCAGGCCCAGAAGGGTGTCGTTCATCCACGGCACCCGCTCGCGGTGCAGACCGGCGGTCATCTGGTCCGCCCACACCTCGTACCGCTGCATCAGCGTGTTGGCGCGGGACCGCGCGCTGGTGATCAGGCAGTCGCCCAGTGGGTCACCGGGCAGGTTGGACGAGTCGACAGCCGGCTCGCAGGGCACCTTGAGGCTGACCTGGTCGCGCAGCGGGCGGCTGGGGTCGAGCGAGCACGGCGTGGGCCCGCAGAGGGCGTAGTTCCCGCTCGCCTTGGCATAGGCGTTACCGATCTTGGCGTCCGTCGGCATGTTCACCGGAATCTGGTACTGCCCGAACAGGTTCGCGGACAACACGTCGTCCGAGTCGAGGGCGTTGGGCAGACCCAACCGGGTGTACGCCTGGAGCAACCGCGCCGCCGTGTTCACCTTCTTCAGGGCGGTGGGCACCGCCCCGCTGACCTGGGTGCTCTGGTCCCGTACCCGGTCGTACATGGACTTCTGCCGGGCCTGGAGGAAACCGCGCAGGGTCGGCGTCAGCGTGGCGTCCAGCGCCGTGTTGTTCACGGCCGTCGCGCCGCTCGCGAAGGCGTACCGTCCGGACGGCCACTTCTGGGTCAGGCCCTGCTCGGGCGTGGTCTCGCTGTCACAGTTGAAGAACTCGCAGTCGACCTGGTAGACCTGCTCGTCCGGCCAGGTGTAGTCGGCGGTGCGCGAGTTCTGCCAGGCCGTGTTCGAGTTCAGCCGGAACCGGCTGTGGATCTGCAACCGCAGCTTGCCGTAGTGGCGGATCACCCCGGTGCCGTAACCCGTCGTACGCGTGTAGACCCAGCTCGGCGTGTAGCAGTAGCCGACCTCGGGCAACTCCCGTACCCCGGCCGGCGGCTCGTCGTGGCGCGGTGTGTACGCGTACTGGAATGCCCGCACCATGTTCGACATCAGCTCGTAGCGGACGTTGCTGGGCCGGTCGATCTGCCTGCTGCCCCCACACGCCGGCACCGTCGCCTCGTCGGCCTTCGCCGGCGCCGGGGCGAGCGGCTTGTCGGTGTCCCAGAACAGGTCGTAGTTCTTGGGCGTCTTCACCTGTACGCCGTTGGCGTCCGGCTCGTAGCGGACCTGGACCTCGTTGCTCCGGAACGCCCGCAGCGCTGTGGACAGCTCGTTGGTGACGGCGACGTACTCGTTGACCAGCCCGGTGATCAGGCCGTTGGCGTTGCCGTTGGCCGGCCGACCGAAGCTGGCCGCGAGGTCGGCGATGCGGGTGCCCTCCGCCTCGATCTGCGCCGCGCGGCCGGCGCTGACCTGGGCGGCGTACGTCGGGTTCTGCAGCATCACCATGGCGTACGCCTGCGCGCCGAGGTTCCACACCGTCGGGTTGCCGACCGGCGTCGACGGTTCGGCCATCGACGGGTCACGTCCGTTGGCGACCCGGGCCAGGTAGTTGATCGACCGAGCCTCGCCGAAGCTGTTCAGGACGGTGGTCGGGTCGACCGCCGGGTTGTCGGCGTCGGTCCTGGGCACCACGAAGGCGGCGCCGCTGGCCAGCTGCGTCGAGGTCAGGTGGAACTCGTTCTCCGGGCCGACGAACTCGTTGTAGGTCGGGATGGGTTGACCGAAGTTCTCCCGGTAGCCGATGTACTTGTTGATGTCGGCGCGGGCGTCGTGCAGTGTGGCGTCGCCGATCGCGGCCAGGACGGTGGCGGCGATGTCCTCCAGGCGCAGGCCGAGCTGGGCGACCTGCTGCTGGACGAGGGTGATCTGCGCGGTGTTGCCGGCGATCGCCGCGTTCAGTTTGTCGAACTGGGCCATCATGTTCGCGTACACCGTGTTGATCTGGGCCTCGACCCGCGCGAAGCTGGCGCGCATCTCGTCGCCGAGGGCCCGCACCTCGTCGCGCAACGCTTTGACCTGGGCGAGGATCTGCGCGTCCAGCGACGGTCCGCTGCTGCCGAAGAGCCCGACGACCGACATCACCGCACCGAAGATGTTGCCGGTCATCGCCAACGTCGCGGTGCTGAAGATCGAGCCCGCGAGGCCGCGGCCGGTGATCGCCGCCGCGTACTTGGAGATCGCGCTGATCGTGGTGAGGACCGCCTCCCCGATCACCTTCGACTTCTTGCCGGCGTCGGGGTCGGCGAACCCGATGATGGTGGAGACCATGCCCACCCCGGCCTTGACGTCGGAGATCGTCTGCTGCCGAGCCTTGTCCCGGTCCTCGGCGGCCTTCTTTGCCGCGGCGGTGCACTCGGCGCTCGGCGGGCCCTCGGGCGGGCACTTGCTGGTGTTCTCGCCGATCTCGAGACGGATCTCCAGGCTCAGGCCGAGCAGTTGCGCGTGCAGGGAGGCCAGCTGCTGTTTGGCGGCCGCGACGTACGCCACCGAGTCGTCCCGCAGCGCGAGGATCGCGTCGAGGTCCACGTGCGAGAGCCCGGGATCCCGTCGGAACTCCTCGTAGGTGTCGGTGACGTCCACCCCGTTCGGCGCACCGAGGACGGCGTTCCAGGCGGTGGCGACCGGAGCGCTGGCTGCCGCTGCCTGTCGGACCGCGGACCACACCGCGGCGAGAGCGTCGTCACGGCCGCGCAGCCACTGGGCCGTCCGCAGCGCGCCGGAGGCGAGTTCCTCACGGGTGTCCCACGGCTCGACAGTCCCGCCGATCACGGCCCCGACCAGGCCGGTGATCTCCGGCGAGGTCCTGGTGTCGCCGCCGGGCGCGCCGAGCAGGACGTCGACGGACTTGAGCAGCAGGTCCTGCTCGGGAAGCAGGAGGTCGAACGTGGTCAGCGAGTCGTCGAGCAGTTGGTGGCGCGTGGTGAGCTGGGCCTGCGCCTGTGCGGCAGTGGCGTTGGGGTGCAGCCGGTGCCACTGGACGAACTCGGCCGACAGCACGACGGTGGTGATCCGAGCGGCGCCCTGGAGATGGAGCTCGGCGACCTGGCCGAAGGCCCGGTCGGTGAGCGCGGCCTGAGGGACGGGAACGGGGACGGGATCGGCCGACGCGGGCTCGCCGAAGAGCGCGCTTGCCGCTGTGACCGCGAGCATCGCCAGCACAGCAGTCCCGCGCCGAGTGCGCGTGGAACGTTCGAATGTCATGCCGTGAACGTATGGAGCGGCCTGAAAGGGCGCTGAAACCGCGCTGATTCGCGCAGGGTGCCGCTCAGGCGGCCTGTGACGTGGCAGGCGCGTCGAGGGCCGGCGCCACGATGGCGAACGCCTGGTCCATCAGCTCGGCCAGGTGCTGCTCGTCGTCGCCCGGCTGCCACCGCTGGAGCACCGTGTCGAGTGCCAGCAGTGCCATCCCGGCCGCCATCCGTGGGTAGGGGTCGATGTGTGGGTCGAGGCCGCTGCGGTTGGCCACCTCGGCGGCCAGCTCGGCGCGCCACTCGATCTGGCGTTCCAGCCAGCGGGCGTGCAGGGCGGGGGTGTCCAGGATGAGACGGACGACGACCCGGGCTCGCTCGGAGTGTTCCGGGTGGTCGTTGCAGGCGGCGAGCGGCACCCAGAGGGCATGGCGCAGCGCGACCGACGGTGGCTCGGCGGGTGGCCGGGTGGCGAGTTCGGTGATGATGCCCGCGCTGGTGTCGGCCAGGAACCGGACGACCACGTCCTCTTTGGACGCGAAGTAGCGGAAGAACGTACGCCGCGACATGCCGGCTGCCGCCACGATGTCGTCGACGGTCACCACGTCGAAACCCTTGGTGGCGAGCAGCATCAGGGCGGCGTCGCGCAGCTCGTCGGCAACGAGCTGGCGTTTGCGCTCGGCCAGGCTGGTGTCCGCACGAGATCTCATCCGCCGATGCTACGTCATCCGGTGCCACTTCATGCCCTTCGTGGCATTCTGCGCACTACTTGACACTGAGTGCCATCGACAGCACAGTAAGTCCCATGACTGTCGCTGGCTGGTCCACTGAACAGATTCCCGACCTGAGCGGCCGTACCTTCGTCGTCACCGGTGCCACGGCGGGCCTCGGCCTGGTCACCACCCGGGCGCTCGCCGTCCGCGGTGCGCGCGTCGTGCTGGCCGTCCGCGACGAGGAGCGGGGCCGCCGGGTGGCGGCCGACATCGCCGCTACCCGACCCGGTGTCGACCTGGAAGTCCGGTGGATCGACCTCGCCGACCTCGACTCGGTCCGGACGTTCGCCGACGGGATGCACGCCGACCACCGTCGGGTGGACGTGCTGATCAACAACGCCGGGGTGATGGCAGTGCCGCGCACCCTCAGCCCGCAGGGGCACGAGGTGCAGTTCGCCACGAACCACCTCGGGCACTTCGCTCTCACCGGGCTCCTGCTCGACCTCCTGCTGGCCGGCCGGGATCCACGGGTGGTCACTGTCACCTCGGTCAACCACCGGCAGGCGAAGGTCCGCTTCGCCGACCCGACCGGCGAGCGGGGCTACTCGCCGATGGGCTTCTACAACACGTCCAAGCTGGCCAACGCCATCTTCGGTTACGAGCTGCACCGGCGGCTCAGTGCCGTGGCGAGCCCGCTGGGCAGCTTCCTGGCCCACCCCGGCTACACCGCGACGAATCTGCAGACCAGCGCCACCACGCCGATGTGGCGGCTGCTGCTGGGCCGGATCGGCAACCCACTCCTCGCCCAGCCGGTCGACAGCGGCGTCTGGCCGCAGCTGTTCGCCGCCACCGACCCCGCGGCGCAGCCGGGCCAGCTCGTCGCCCCGGGTGGGCTGGGCGAACTGCGCGGCCACCCCGCGCCGGCGAAGCTCTCCGCAGCCGCGACCGACCCCGAGCACGGCCGCCGTCTGTGGGAACTGTCCGAACAGGCCACCGGCGTACGGTTCGGCGCGCTGCGACCAACGAGCTGATCGCGGCGCGTCCAGCAGCCGTCACATTCCACCGCGCCAGATCGTCCAGGGGGGCGAGCAACCACAACGGAGGAAAAATGTTCGCTGCCTATGTCACTGTCACCATTCTCGCGTCGATCTTCACCGGCATCGCCGCCGTCACCTACCTGATCGGCCACGACTATCCAAAGGCCCAGGCGGACATGAAGCGCGTGCCACGGTCGTGGGTCCCGCGGTTGGGCATGGCGCTGGCGGCAGGTTCGTTGGGGTTGTTGGCCGGCTTCGCCGTACCGCTGCTGGGCACCCTCGCCGCCGCTGGGCTGGTGCTGTATTTCATCGGCGCGCTCATCGCGCACCTGCGCGTCGGCTCCCGCCAGCTGGTGGGCCCGGCCGTATTCTTCGTCACCGTGGTGGCCGCACTGGTGGTGAACCTGACCTACCGCTGGTGAATCGCCCGGCCGTGGCCGTGGCCGGGAGCAGCGGTGCGGCGACGATGCCGCGCTGATGCCGCCGCTGCCCACGCTGGGTCTCGTCAACGCCCTTCGGGACGAAGAGGAGATGCCCGCGGATGAGGCTCACCGTCGCGCGCTGGTCTCCACGCGCCCACCGGCTGCAACCGGGCTTCGTCCTCGGTGAGGATCGCCTGGCGCAGGTCGCGCAGTCGCCGGCTGGGCTCCAGGCCGAGTTCCGCCCGCAGCGACGTTCGCAGCCGGTCGAAAGACGCCAGCGCGTCACCGACCCGCCCGCTGCCGTAGAGGGCGACCATGAGGGCCGCCTGGAGGCGGTCACGGCCCGGGTACGTCCGAGCCAGGGCGGTGAGTTCCGGTACGGCCCGCGCGTGCCGGCCCAGGCTCAGCTCGGCGTCGAGCCGGTCCTCGATCACCTGGAGCCGCGACTCCTCCAGGCTCATGGCCTCGGGCTCCAGCGTGCCGTCGGCGAGGCCGGCGATGGCGGGTCCACGCCACAGGTTCTCGGCCCGCAGGAAAGCCTCGACGGCCTGCTGAGCGTGACCGTCGGCCAGCGCGAGGCGCGCTCGACGGGCTTCCTCGTCGAACCGGGTCCGGTCGAGGGCGCCGGGATCCACGCTCAGCCGATAGCCACTCGGCCGGCGAATCAGCGAGTCCTCGGGAAGCCCGCCAGCGATGAGCTGTCGACGCAGCGCTGCGGCACAGTTGCGGATCTGGCTCGACGCGGTCGCTGGTGGCCGCAGCGGCCACAGACAGTCGACCAGTTTGTCGGGCGTGACCACCCGGCCCGCCCGCAACAGCAGCACGGCCAGGATTCGCTGCTGCCGGCGCCCGCCGAGTGGCAGGGGCGTTCCCCCGACTGTCGCTTCCAGCGGGCCGAGGATCCGGAACTCCATGCGATGACCTCCATGCCGACCGCACCCCGTGTACGGCCCGGTCATCAGCGTGCCCAGCGCGGGTTGGCGTTTCCTTGGCAGCGCCGGGCGTGCGAGGCAACGAACCAGGTGTCCCCGACGTCACGGGGCTGAACACCCATCAGGAGGCACTGTGCGAATCACCAGACGGGCCCGAAGGGGCCTGGCCGCCGCGGCGGTCGCGGGAGCGGCGGCGTCGCTGCTGGTTGCGTCCCCGGCGCTGGCCACCAGCGACTACTGCTCGGTGAGCGGATTGTCGACCGGCTGCAAGACGTACTACATTCCGTCGAACTACGTCAGTCACTTCATCGACTACCGGGTCTGTGGTGGCACGATCGGCGCCAGTTTCCGCGTCCGTGACTATCAGAACCAGGTGATCGTGAAGAGCGGGAACATCGGGCCGGCGAACTGCACCTCGGGCCGGGTCCCCGGCCTGTACTCCAGCTACCGGCTGGAGCTGCACGCGACGGCCCTGGGTTCCGACGGCTCGATCGACAACGAGTAGCACCCCCTCGGTCCGGAGGGGTCGCGAGCTGCGACCCCTCCGGGCCTTGGCGTGTGTGGTGCCCGACCGGGGCACCACACCCCCCGAGTGGTGTCAGGCTCAGAGGTCAGCCCACGCGGTGCACGTCCAGCCACCACCGTTGAGCGAGTAGCAGGCGTGATGCTGGTCCAGGTTGCCGGAGCTGGCGGGGTAGCCGTCCACAGTGGCGGTGTCGTAGTAGTCCGGGCGGCCCCAGAGCATGCTCCTGGATCGGGAATCGATGATCATCCAGCCGTACGAGGTCCACACCTGCCGCTCGACCTTGAAATTGACGGTGCTGCCGGCACCCCACGTTGGATCGGCGATGGTGAACCGCGCGTAGTAGGTGCAGGACGAGGTCCGCCGCACCTGGAGGCTGAACGGCTTGGGCCACAGCGCCGCCGCCGTGCCTGACGAACATGAGCCCGAGGCCTGTGCCGGCGCCGCCGGAAGCCCGGTGAGCAGTGACGCGCCGACGAGCGCGGCGACGGCCGCGCGCTTCAATCTGCTGGTGCCCAATCGCATCTCGATGGTCCCTTCTTGCCTACTGGACTGACGTGTCAATGCTCGGCGTGCGGGACATCGCCGGCGCATCGCGCGGCCATCGATCGAGGTGGAGGTCAACGGCACGGATCCCGCCCCCGAGGACGGGGACGGGATCCGTGGGCCTGTCGGTGTTACCAGGTGTAACCGATCGGGAGGAGACGGTTGGACAGCGCACGCCCGTACGCGGCGTTGCCGGCAACGTTGGGGTGCCCGGAGTGGGGGCTGTTCTTCGACGTGGGTGGCTCACCATCCTCGTCGTCAGAGCCCTGCTGGGTGTAGTACTCGCCGGGCACCCACAGCGAGTTGAAGTAGCCCTCGCTCAGCAGCGGCCCGCCGAGTTCGTGGTCGGCGTAGTCACCCCGTACGTCCACGTAGTTCGTCTTCACCGCCAGGTCGAACGTCGACCCGATGGTGACCACCAACTTGCCGGCCATCTCGTTGAGGAAGGCCACCTCGTCCGCGCTGAACCCGACGCCCCCGATGTCCGGTAGCGGCCGGTACTGCGGCACCTGGTACTGGCCGCCGCTGGTGAAGACCTGCGGGTAACCGGCGAGCACGATCATGGCGTTGGCCGCCTTCGAGCGGATCTCGCGGATCACCCGCTCGGTGTCCTGCTTCACCGGCCCGTTGATCCGTTCGACGAGCATGTCGCGGAGTGGCTTGGGATCACCCTGCCGCACGAACCCGGGCGAGGCGCAGTTGAGGCCCGTCGCGCAGGCGATCAGCGCGTCGGTCCACTTCAGGTCGTTGCCGCCGATGGTCAACACGACAAGTGTGGTGTTCTCGTCGAGCCAACCCTGGTCGAGCTGGGTCAGCTCGCCGAACTGCCCCCGGATCGTGCCGCCGGACGCGGGCGGTGACGCGCTGCCGTTCTGGCTGAGCATCAGGTTGCCGGTCACCGCGCCGCTGCACGCGGCGAAGTGGAAGTCCAGGTTCGGATCGTTGCCGTCGCTGAGTTCGCCGATGGTCCGGTTGTTGGGCGTACCCGGGATCCTGATCTGCCGGGACCACGCCTTGCTGCTGCGGTGACAGGCGTTGCGCAGGGCCGAGTCGTTGCCGTACTGGTCGCTGACCCGGCTGTAGTAACCCGCGCCCTCACCGGAGCTGAACGAATCGCCAAGGCCCACGACGAAGTGGCTCGGCTTCGCGCTGAGCGGCTGCACGGCGATGGCGTCGAACGCCACGTCGGAGCTGTAGTTGCCGTCCCGGGTGATGTTTGTCAGCTCCACCTTCGGCGTGCCGGAGCCGCGGAAGTCGAACACGCCGAGGGGGACCCAGGTGTTCGCCTCCAGCCGAGTGGGCAGAACCCGGTGTTTGGTCGCGATGCCCGGTGCGGTGATCGCGTAGTCGGCCTGCCGGGTCCACGCGGCGGCATCCGGTATGTGGACGAAGACGCGGGTCCACGCGCCGGTCGGGTTGATGGCCCAGGTGCCGGTGACCTTCAGCGGGTCGTTCGTCACGCCGTCGTCAGGGTCGTTGCGCTGCATGGTGTGGGCGAACCAGACATGCCCGCCGAACCCGTGCGAGCTCTGATGGAAGTCGACCTTCGAGGGATGGATGGTGGCACCGTTCGGGCCGCCCATCGCGCCGAAGGTCAGCCCGAACGTGCCGCCCTTGGCGTACGTCGGTCGGCAGCCCTCCGGCCCGGTGGCCGACAACACGTCGATGTCGTCGATGATCCGAGCGCCGGACGGCAGCCCCTCGACCTTGCAGGAGCCGTCGCCGTTGCGGGGCGCCGGATAGATGTTGTACGCCGTAGGCTCCGGCGCGGTGGCGAAGTAGCGGAGATTCTCCTTGCCGCACTTGGCGGCGCAGTCGACCCAGGTGACCGGCCCGTTCCACCAGCACTTCAGGTCGTCGCGCTGGCACGCCCCAGCCTTGGTGGACGGGTACTGCGCGGGCACGTGCGGCGGCCTGGACTGGTCACACTGGTTCACCGCGTACTGGCAGAACGTGTAGAGACCGTTGTGCCCCGGCTGCGCCTCCAGCTTGCCCCGGTCGTCAGCTGTCACGTACGTCGTTCCCCAGTACTTGTCCTGGTAGTCGTAGCGCCGCAGCGAGGTGTACGCGAAACCGGTCACCCGCTCCGGGTACGACCAGTGGTTCGGGTGCTTGGCGTTGTCGTAGCCGACCTCGTCGTGGACCGGCGGGTCGCCGTACGGCTCGCTGCTCGGCTGGGTGAGGAACATCGCCCGGTCCGCCGGATAGTCGGTGTTGGCGATGTTGTTGCTCCAGCCCACGCCCCAGGGCTGCGAGCCGCTGGGGAAGTAGAAACCGGTGTTGTACGCCCACAGAGCGAACCACCAGTTCTCGATGTACTGCGGGTCGCCGTTGTTGGCGATCAGCCCGTAGTTGCGGGTCGTGTTCCACTTAGTCTGCAGAATGCGCAGGGAGGCGGCCACGTTGACCGTGTAGTCGAGCGCCACCGCCTTCTGCCGCTCGTACGTCCACTGCAGGCCGTCGACGGTGGTGTTCGTGTCGACCTTGCGCATGCCGGTGGTCACCTGCCCGACACCGTATCCGCAGTCCGTCTTGTTCCAGTTGATCTGGCGTGCGGTCAGACGGTCACCGGACGAGATCCCGTAGAAACCCATGCTGGTCAACGGGTTCCCCCCGGACCCGTCGACGATGTGCCAGCTCGCCTGCCACATGTTCGACTCCTGGGCCAGGATGCCGAGCAGCACCTGCGCGGGCACGCTTCCGCCGCCGGCCAGCGGCATCGGCGGGAACATCGTCCCCTGCGGCGTGTACGCGAGCATGCCGTTGTTCTTCCAGTTGGCCGGTCGCTCGAAGGTCAGGGCGCTCTTCACGGCCCGGTCCGCCGCCCACTCGACCTGCTCGGTGGAGGGCTGGTAGACCTGCATGGAGCTGTCGTTGCGCGGAATGGCGCAGGACCGGTCCGGATCGTAGGGCACCCGAGCGTTGTCGACCGGCGGGTCGGCCGCCGTCGAGGTGGCTCCCACCGGCGCGTCGATCGCCGACGCGTCGCCGGGCACCGTCGAGAACCGCAGGGCCTTCGCCGAGCCGGTCAGCCGGGCGGAGATGGTGACCCGCTGCGCGCGGGAGCCGACCGGCGCGTCGCCGGCTCGACCTGCCGCCTCCCGACCGGTCGCGGCGCTGGTGACGACGAGCGCGCCGGTGGTGGAGACGTCACTGTCCGGTGGAGCGTCCACCGCTCGCCAACCCGAGGGCAGCCCGGTGCGCGGCTGACTCCGCGCCCTGGTGCCGACGACGTACACCGTGCCGCCGGCACCCGGACGCAACCGTTCGGTGCCGACCTGGGCGGTGCGGATGGCACTGACCCGGCCCCCGGCGTAGCGGTTGAGCACGACATCTTCGCCGCGGCGCACCTGGAAGGCCAGCCCGTTGGCGCCGTCGGCCAACAACCGGTGCGGTGGAGCCTCGGCGCGGGCCAGCTCGCGCACGCGTCCGCCCCGGTCCAGCCGGACCACGGCCCGGCCCATCGCCCCGGCCAACGCGTCCCGATACGGCAGCAGCGACGTCACCTGGCCCGGCGTACGGACGGCAGAGACGCGCACACCGCGAACGGTGTCGACGGTGGCCGCCCAGGTCTCGAACGTCCCATCGGGGCGGGTGTCCCGGCGGGACAACGCAGCCGTCTCGCCAGCACCGCAACCCGGGTTGTGGTAAGCCAGCGACACCCGGTCGGGCAGTTTGTGTACGGCACCGGACCGGAGGTCCACGACGGCCGCGAACGCACCACCGGACAGCAGTTCGTCGCGGTTGGCGAACTCCCTCGGGGCGTACACGACAAGCGCACGGCGGCCGGACCCGGTGACGCAGAACTGGCCGATCCACTGGTCGGTGGGGAACCCGGGCTCGACGAGCGTGGCGGCGGTGCGCCAGCGGTAGCCGTCGGAGGCGTCAGCCACCAGTACGTGCAGACCAGACCCGTCGCTTGACGTGGTCACGGCCCGGTCGGTGGAGCGGCGCCAGTCCCGGCCGATGTCCCGCGTCGGGTCGGCGAGCCGGTCCGGAGATTCGTCGCGGGTGGCCGGTGGCCGGTCCGGCTCGGCCACGCGAACCGATGGCTTTCCGGGCCCCTGCGGTGCGGCGTGAGCGGTGCCCGGACCGGGCAGCAGCGTTGCCACGACGGCCATGGCGGCCGCCGTGGTGAGAATGCGTCTCATCTGGACCTTCCCTGGAGCGGAGACTGTGGGGGCAGCGTCCGCTGACGCTTCATCGCCGTCGCATCGCCCAGGCATCCATCGCCGCCGCAGCGACCGCCTGCTCGGCTCCGATCCCTTGTGGTACGGCCGCTATCCGGCTGTGGCACCGACCGCCCGGCCGTCGTGCCGCTGCAGCAGGGCGCGGACGGCACTCGCCTCGGCCGAGCCGAGCGCGTCGAGGATGTCGAGTGCCTCCTGCCAGGCCCGAGAGGAGCCCTGCAGGTGGCCCAGCGTGATCAGCGCGCGGGCGCGTACCAGGGGAGCCCCGACCACGCCTGCCCGGTGTGCCGCCTCCCCGGCGTACCGTGCCGCATCGGCACGGTCGCCGCGCCGCCGCGCGATGTCAGCCAGCGCGGCCAGGGCGTCGATCTCGATGACCGTGGCGCCGGCCTGGCGGGCCAGGGTGACCGCCCGCTCCAACGAGGAACTGGCCAGCAGGGGCGTCCGCTCGACGACGACTGCGGCGAGACCGACCAGCGCCTCGGCCTCCGTCGCCGGCAGCCGCGCTGACCTGGCCCACTCGGCGGCGCGGGTGTGCGTGGCCGCCGCCCGGGTGGGATCGCCGGTCAAGTGGAGCAGCGACCCCTCGGCGATGTCGATCGAGGCCTTGCAGAGATGGTCGTCGGCCCGGTCGGCGAGGCCCCGAGCGGCGGCGAGTGCCGCCTTCGCCTCCGCCACCTCGCCGCGCAGCGTGTGGATCTGGCCGATACCGGCCAACGAGTTCGCTTCGATCGACGCCATGTCGATCTCGCGGGCCGTCCGCACGGCCGCCTGAAGGTCGGCCAGGGCAGCCGGGTACTCGCCGCGATTGATGCGGAGGAGGCCGAGGTTGTTGAGGATGACCGCCTCGTTGGGTCGGGCGCCGTCCTCCCGGTGAATGGCGATGGCCGCCGTCAGCCGTTCGACCGCCAGCCGCAGTCGACCCGACATGGCGTAGATCGTGCCGAGGTTGCTCGACATCACCGCGATGCCGTAGCGGTGCTGGATTCGTTCGTTCGACCGCAGCGCGTGCTCGAAACAGGCGGCCGCTGTCGCCAGCTGCCCAAGGTCGCCGAAGACAGCCCCGAGCGAACCAGCCGCAGCGGCCTGCCCCTGCACGTGCCCGGCCTTGCGGAACAGGTGACCCGCCCGCCGCTGATGGGCGATGGCGACCAGGTGGTTGCCGGTCAGGTGGTACACGTTTCCGAGACTCATGTGCGCCGACGCCCGCAGCGCGAGATGGGTTCTGCCGCGTGATGCGTGCAGCGCCGCCTGCGATACGAGCAGCCAGTTCAGGGAGTTGCGGGTGACCCAGAAGTACGTCCGTAGCTGGTCGGCGAGCAGAGCCGCAGCGGCCCTCGACGCGCCGTCGGCGCTCGCTCTGATCAGCGCCACCATGTTCGACTCCTCGGCCTCGAGCCAGGCCAGTGCCGCGGCACGGTCGGCAAAGCCGGCGGCCTCCGCCGCCAGACCGGTCGGAAGCTCAAGACGGATCCGCCCAGGTGCCAACAGGTCACCGGCCGCTTGCGCCCGGACGAGATACCACGCGAACAGGCGGGAGAGCGCGCCGTGTGCCTCCTGCCGGCCAGGATGCCGGGAACTGTGCTGTCCGGCGTAGAGCCGCAGCAGATCATGCAGGACGACTCGGTCGTTGTCGCACTCCAACAGGTGCGCCGAGGCGAGCCGGGCCAGCGTGCGGTGAGCCGCGTCGGTCGTCGTCTGGGCGAGGCGGGCGACCGCGTCGACTGGCAGCGCGAGGCCGGGCACGGTGCCGAGGATGCGGAACATGCGCTGGGCATCGCCCGAAAGCCGGGTGTAGGAGAGGTCGAACGCCTTCTGCACGGCGACGCTGGGGTCATCGTCGATCGTCAGGGCGGCGATGGTTCGCTGCCTCAGCTGCCGCACGTACGCCGACACCCCGAGGTCCGGTTCGTCGCGCAGCAGCGCCGCCGCGATGCGAATGGCGAGGGGGAGGCGGCCGCAGACCTGGGCGAGCTCCCGGATCGCGTCGCGTTCGGCGGCTCGCGGGTCGTCGCCGAGCAGGACGGTGAGCAGCTCGATCGCGTCGGACTCCGGCAGTAGCCCGATGGTCAGGCGGTGCGCGTCCTCCTGTGCCACCAGCCCGGTCAGACGGTCGCGGCTGGTGACCAGCACCAGGCTGTGCGCCGAGCCGGGCAGCAACGGCCGAACCTGCTCGGCGTCGAGGGCGTTGTCCAGCACGATCAGCAGGCGGCGATCGGCGACGACGGTGCGGTACAGCGCCGCCGCTTCCTCCGGCTCGACCGGGATGCGGGCCGCCGAGACGCCCAGGCCGCGCAGCAGGGCACCGAGCGCCTCCGCCGACCGCAGCGGGCGGCCGGCAGAATAGCCCCGCAGGTTGAGGAAGAGCTGCCCGTCCGGGAAGCGACCCCGGACGCTGTGTGCCCACCGGATGGCGGTCGCCGTCTTACCGACACCCGCCGTGCCGACAACCGCCGACAGCACCAGAACCTGCGGACCCGCCGCGCTGGCGAACAGCTCGTCGAGCTGACGTGACTCGGCGCCACGGCCGACGAAGTGCCCCGGTGGCAGCGGTAGCTGTGCCGGCCCGTTGGTCGCGGTCGTCGGGGCGACGGCCTCGGGCGCTGGCGCGTGGAGCAGGGCCCGATACGTCGCCTGGACCTGCTCGCCGGGGTCGACACCGAGGTCGGTGGCGAGCCGGTCGGTGAGCGCTGTGTACGCCGCGATCGCCTCGTTGCGCCGACCCAACCCGCCCAGGGCCAGCATCAGCAGCTCAACCGGGCGCTCACGGGTGGGATCCTCGCTGATCAGCTCATGGAGCGCGGTCAGCATCTCGCGGTGTTGGCGCGCCGCGAGGCGCGCGTCGAGCAACGCCTCCCGCGCGCTCAGCCGCGCTTCGTCCAGATCGGGAAAGAGCCGGACACGCTGGACGTCGTCGAAGACATCGGCCAGGGCTGCGCCCCGCCACAGACCGAGTGCGGTGCTGAGCAGTGCGATGCGCTGACCAGCGTCGACGATGCCCCGGCTGTCGGACACCATCGTGGTGAAGCGGTGCACGTCGACGCGTTCCGCCGCGATTTCCAGCGCGTAGCTGTTGGGTCGGGCGAGCAGCGCCGGCTCCACCGACCGACCCAGGTCCAGAGCGGACCGTAGGTGCGAGACCATCGCCTGTAGCCCCGCCCGCGCCTGTGCCGGTGGCCGGCTCTCCCAAAGTAGGTCGATGAGCCGCTCCGCGGAGTGGAACTGACCCGGTCGCATCGCGAGGATGGCGAGCAGCCGTCGCTCCTGTCGACGACGGATGGGCACGACGCGCCCGTCGAGGAGAGCCTCGACCGGGCCAAGCAAGCGCACCTCCACGGCCGGAGGCTAACAAGACGCACCGACACGAGGGAGCAACGAATGTCTATCTGGGATGCGCCTGGTTGCCCATCCATTGGTGCACATCTATAGTTGCGCGGATCGCAACAACCATGGCCGTGGTGACGCGGCAGGGAGCACGTACCGGCGCGCACCTTCACCGCGAAGGTCGCCAAGGCCGGCGCGGGCGCCGGCACGATCCAGGTCCGGTTGGGGTCGCCCACCGGCCGGCTGCTGGGCACGGCCACAGTGCCCAGCACCGGCGACGACTACCGGTACGTCACCACCAGCACCGAGGTGGCCCGGGTCGTCGGCACCCACGACGTGTTCCTGGTGTTCGACTCCCCGCAGCGGTTGGCGGAATTCTCCATCAGGTGACCGGATCCCGGGGCCGGGTCGATCGTCGACCCGGCCCCGGGCCGGTGGCTCGTCAGCTGGCCGTGCAGGTCATCGCGAGCGCAGCGTCGGAGAGTAGCGATGGGGCGCCGGGTCGCGAACCCCGCCTCGTTGCTGCGGATTCGTCGGACGGCGCGAGCAGGGGTGTGCGGTCGGCATGGTTGATCTGCCCGATCCGACGGCATTTCTGCATAGACGCCCTCCAATTGCCAGTTGCATTGGTCAGACGTGTGACCTACGCTCCCAGTAAGAATTTCGGGGCGGTTAACAAAGAGTGCGGTCGGGGCGACGGAAGTCCCCGCCGGCCCTTAGTGGCGTCGCTGTTCCGTACTCGTCGCTCGATACGCACTTTGGGCACCACATCGACGACCAGTGAGAGGAACAGACGTGAAGTCAGCCATATCCACAGCTCGGATGTCAGTGTTGGCGGTGGCGGCGCTTGTCGCCGCCACACTGCCGGCAGTGCTGACGAACCAACTGCCGGCCTCGGCCGCAGTCCAGGCGACCTACTATGTCGCCCCCGACGGTAACGACGCCAATCCAGGCACCCTGCAGTCGCCATTCCGGACTCTGCAACGTGCCCGGGACGTCGTTCGTACGGTGAACACGAACATGACCGGCGACGTGAACGTCTACCTCCGTGGTGGCACCTATCCGGTGAGCGGCACCGTCGAGTTCGGGCAGAGCGACTCCGGCACCAACGGGTTCCGGGTCAGCTACGCGGCCTATCCCAACGAGAAGCCAGTCCTTGACGGTGGCGTCCAGGTGACCGGGTGGAGCCAGCACAGCGGCAACATCTGGAAGGCGCCGCTCGACCGCGCCAACAAGCTGCGGGCGCTCTACGTCAATGACAAGCGCGCGTACATGGCGTCGAAGACGATCAGCTCGGCGGGCTGTTACGGGACGTACAACGTCACGGCCAACCAGGCGTCCTGGGCCTGGGAGTCGGGCTCGCAGTGCGACGGCGCGAAATACAGCCTGAACGATTTCCCGGCCGTCGCCGGCAATCAGGACGACATCGAGATCGAGACCGGAACGACCTGGACCACGGCCATCGTGGGCGTCCGCCAGGTGACCACGAGTTCCGACGGCGCCAACCGGGTGGCCCTCCTCCAGCAACCGGGTGCGGCCATCGCGCAGGGCGCGTTCAACGGCAACGCCCAGGCTGGTGGCACCCACAAGGTGATGAACGCCTACGAGTTCCTGGATGTCCCCGGTGAGTTCTACTTCGACAAGACCAGCCGCACGCTGTACTACTACAAGGCCAGCGCCGAGAACATGTCGACAGCGACGGTCTACGCGCCGAACAACGTGACCACCGTGTTGCGGGTGGCCGGCACCTCGACCAGCAGCCACGCGCGCAACATCACCTTCTCCGGGCTGACGGTCCAGCACTCCGACTGGAACCTGTTCAACGTCGCCGGCTCGTCCTTCAATCAGGCGCAGCAGGGCAACCTCGGCGCCCAGGTGTACGCCAAGGGCAACTTCCACGTCTACCACTACCGGAATGTGGACGTGACGCCCGGCATCATCCACGTGCAGAACGCCGACGGGATCCTCCTGCAACGCAACCGGATCCAGCACACCGGCGCAGACGGAATCAACATGATCAATGATGTGCAGAGCACACAGGTGATCGGGAACCACACCAACGACATCGCCGGGTTGGCCATCACCGTCGGCCATCCCCAGCACGTCTACATCGGGGACGGCACGTCGACCAACCGGGAGAAGCACTCCGCGTCGGTCGAGGGGCTACCGAAGAACATCGACATCAAGAACAACTACCTCTACGACAGCGCGGTTCTGTTCAACGGGCACAGCCCCGTCTCCGCGTACTTCGCCGACACCCTCACCATCCAGCGCAACCGGATCGAGAAGACCCCGTGGTCGGGCATCACGCTCGGCTGGGGCTGGTGGAACTTCGACGGGTCGTCGGGCTCGATCGTGCCGAACCGACCGACCACCACGGCGAGAAACAACACCATCAGCTACAACCACATCATCGACACGGTGCAGCGCCTCAGCGACACGGCCCCCATTTACACGCTCGGAAGCCAGCCCGGAACCACCATCACCAACAACTATCTCCAGGGTGTTCCGTCGGGCCACAAGTACGGACTGCACCCGGACGAGGGCTCGGCGTTCATCACGTTCCGCGACAACGTCCTGAGCATCGACAAGAACGTCACCTGGATGATCAATTCGGACGACTTCGGGCGGAAGCACGATCTGAGCATCACGCAGATCTACGGCCCGATCAACAAGGTCTCGAACAAGATTCTGCCGAACAGCACTGTCGCCGACATCCTCGTCTCGTCCGACTATGTCTGGCCGGCGGCGGCGTACGGCATAGCTGCGAACTCCGGCCTTGAGGACGCGTACCGGGACATCATTCCGGCGAGCAATTTCTCCGCACCGAACTATGTGCTGCCGGCCAGCACCTTCGTCACCAGTGCGACGGCGTCGATCCCGATCCGGAGCATCGGCGACGCCACCAGGTCGGTCTGGTTGGCGCCGTACGGCACCACCACCTTCGCCGCCGGGGCGACGATGACCAGGGCAACCGGCACCGCCACGTCCATCGCCGTGCCGGCCACTCAGGGCGAGTACCGGCTCTACGTCGTGGACGTACAGGGCAACCGGTCAGCCGAGTCGACAGCGATCGTCCGGCAGCAGCAGGGTGGTGGCAGCGGCACGGGAAGTGGGCAACTCGTGGGTGGCCAGTCCGGCCGCTGTGCCGAGGTGCCCAACTTCTCGACCACCAACGGCACCCAGACCCAACTCTGGGACTGCTCGACCGGCACCAACCAGCGGTGGACCCAGACCGCCGGCAAGCAGCTGAGCGTGTACGGCAACAAATGCCTGGACGCCTCCGGGGCCGGCACGGCCAACGGCACCGCGGTCATCATCTGGGACTGCCACGGCGGGCTCAACCAGCAGTGGAACGTCAACGCCAACGGCACCGTGACGAACGCCCAGTCCGGTCTCTGTCTCGACGCCAACGGCGCCGCCACCGCCAACGGCACCAAGCTCATCCTCTGGTCCTGCAACGGCGGCACGAACCAGCAGTGGACGCTGCGTAGCTGACCGGACCAGACTCCGGGGCCAGGCCGACACGGGCCTGGCCCCGGCTACCTCTGACAGCCGTAGTTGTCGCACAAAGGACAACGTGCCGAGGGCTTCGGCATCGCACAGCCTTGCCGCCATTATATGGATCTTGTCGGTGCTGTTCGTCCCGGAAATGTCAGCCTCGGAGGTGCCGACGGACAACGTCCGGGTAATGCTGAACGATGACATCGACCTGGAAACCCCACGAGAAGCACGGCGGCCTGTCGGACAAGGACAAGCGCGAGCTGCCGGAGAGCGTCTTCGCGTTCCCCGACAAGCGCAAGGAGCCGATGACCGACGCGGGCCACGTCCGTAACGCCATCGCCCGGTTCGACCAGGTGCAGGGCGTCACCGACAAGGAGCGTGACCTGGCGTTTCAGAACATCCTCGCCGCCGCTGCGCACTACGGTGTCGATGTGGCGGAGACGAACTGGCGCCAGCTCGGCAAACTCCCGCACACCCCGAACCCCGCCCACTGACCGGCGCGTACACGATTCGACCCACTCGCCGGTAGGTCCGCCTGAGCTGGGTAAGCGGCGCGGATGCCCGCCACGCAGGAGCCCGCAGCCGGCTCCGATCCGGACCCGCACGGGGAGTCGCGGGTCGGCGGAACCTGGGCCGGCCTGCGCGAGCGGGTGCGCTACGGGTTGCGGTCCCGCGTCTGGCGCCTCCGCCTCTTCGGGCTGCTCGCCGTCCAGGCCGGCATCGCGGCGTCGCTCGCCTGGTTCGTTGGGTACCAGTTCCTGGACAATCCCGCCCCGGTGCTGGCACCTACGACGGCGGTGGGCATCGTGGCCGCCTCGATGGGCTCACGCCTGCGGCGCACCGTCGAGCTGCTGGTCGGGGTCGTCCTGGGGCTAGCCGTCGGTGACACGCTCATGCCGCTGTTCGGCATCGGGGCCTGGCAGACCGGCGTGGTCGTCGTACTGGCGATCATCGTCGCCGTACTGCTCAAGGGCGGCGGTTCACTGCTCACCCAGGCTGGCGGCACCGCAGTGCTCATCGCCACCCTGGAACCGCCAGTGCGGGACCTGTCCATTCCTCGCTTCGTCGACGCTGCGGTCGGCGGATTGATCGGGCTTGCGGTCGGTCTGTTGTTGGTGCCCATCCACCCGCAGCGGACGGTGCAGCGGCTGGCCGAACCCGTCCTCGACCCGGCCATCGCCGCCCTGCACGACCTCGCCGCAGCGCTGCGTCTTCGGGATCTTGATGGCGCCCAGCGGAGCCTGGGTACGTTACGCGGCCTCGGCTCCCGGCTGACCGCGCTGGACGAGGGGTTGAGTGCCGCGCAGGAGGTGGTGCGACTGGCGCCTCTGCGTTGGCGTGAACGCCCCTCCCTGGCCTACTACACCGATGCCGTCCGTCATCTGGAGCGCAGCCTGTACAGCTGTCGGGCGATCGCGAGGAGACTCACGAGGGCGCTCAGGGACGGCGAGGCGGTGCCGCAGGAGTTTCCCGCGGCCATCGACCTGCTGGCCGCCAGCGTGCAGACCCTGAGATGCGCGATCCGCGCGCGGGATGAGCCGCGGGAGGCGCGCCGGCAGATCCTGACCGCCGTCGAACTGGTCGGAAGGGCGCAGGGAGAGGCCGCGCCGGACCCCACCCGTCCGCACACCCACCGGTTGGGCCACTCCGGCATGATCGCCGCTGGGGAGTTCCGCACCGGCGCGCACGACCTGCTGATGGCCAGCGGGTTGAACGCGGACGAGGCGGCAGCCCTGTTGCGTCGGGCGGTGGACGGGGACGAGTGGGACTGAACCGGCCCGGTCAGGTCGCCTTGAGCGATGCGAGGACGTCGAGGTAGTGCGGGTTCTTCATGACCCCCAGCACGTTGCCGAACGGGTCGACCACCGCCGCGGTGACGAACCCCTCCTCTCCGTGTGGAGTGATCGGCTGGTACTCCGTGGCGCCCATCGCCAGCAGCCGCTCGACTGTCGCGTCGAGGTCGTCGACGCACCAGTGCATGACCACGCCGCCGGGCCCGGTCGCCGCGCCGGCCGGCGCCCATCTGCTGTCGATGATGCCCAGCTCGGCCTGGTAGTCCCCGATGCGGAACTCGGTGTAGGCCGGGCGTCCGTCGGGGCCGGGGCGCATGAAGTACGCCTCGACGCCGAGGAAGTCCGCGTACCAGGCAGTGGCCGCTTCCACGTCGTCCGCCCAGATGTTCAGGGTGGCGAATCCTCGCAGGCTCATCAGGTGTCCTCTCGTCGATGTCGTCGGTGTCGACGCTATCGACGATTGCGGAAGGTCTGCTTCCGCAATGAGCGGTGGGTCTTGACCAGCCGACACCCGGCGGCCCGCATCTTTCGACGGAGCCCGGGTAGTCGCCGCCATTGCCAGTACGGATGGCGGGGGACGGCGTGGACAGTTACCCGGCAGTCGAGGACCACGGTCTGATTGGTGATCTACAGACCGCGGCGCTGATCACCAAGGACGGTACCGTCGACTGGTTCTGCGCGCCCCGCTTCGACTCACCGAGCGTCTTCGGCGCCTTGTTGGACCGCCGCGAGGGTGGCCACTTCCAGCTGGCGCCCGACGGCATCGACTGCGCGAGCAAGCAGCTCTACCTGCCCGGTACACCAATCCTCATCACCCGCTTCCACAGTGCCGACGGCGTGGGCGAATTGTTGGACTTCATGCCCGTCACGGATGAACGGGCCACCGACCGGCACCGGTTGATCCGGCTGGTTCGCATGATCCGGGGCAGCATGCCGTTCCGCTTCGACTGTCAGCCCCGGTTCAACTACGGACGCGATCCGTTCGAGCTTGAGATGCACCCCGAGGGCGATGTCTTCCGGAGCCAGACGCTGAACTTCACCCTCACGCTCTTCAAGGATGCGAAAGGGCTGATCGACGCGGGGGCCATCCACCGCGACGCGCAGGGCGTGTCGGCTCGGTTGACGCTGCACGCGGGAGACATCGGCGGAGTGGTCCTGGAGACGGCCTGCCCGCACGCGCCCCGAGCACTCACCACCGAGGAGGCGTGCGAACTCCTCGCCGAGACCCGCGACTTCTGGCGGCGGTGGGTGGACCGTTCCCGCTATCGGGGCCGTTGGAGGGAGGCGGTCGAGCGGTCGGCGATGACTCTCAAGCTGATGACGTACGCGCCGACCGGCGCCCTGGTCGCCGCGCCCACAGCGGGGCTGCCCGAGCAGATCGGCGGGCAGCGGAACTGGGACTACCGCTACACCTGGATCCGGGACGCGTCCTTCTCGGTGCACGCGCTGCTGAAGCTCGGCTTCACCGACGAGGCCGAGAAGTATCTGCTCTGGCTCGACGCGCGCATCCGGGACGCCCAGGACCCACACCTGCCCCTACAGATCATGTACCGGATCGACGGCTCACCGGACCTGCCCGAAGAAGTGCTCAGCCATCTGGAGGGATACCGCGGATCGGCACCGGTGCGCATCGGCAACGGCGCTTCGGGCCAACTGCAACTCGACATCCACGGCGAGGCGCTCAATTCCCTGGAACTCGCCGACCGGAATGGCCTGATCGCGCCGTACGAGGGGTGGCGGAAGACGGCAGAGCTGATGGACTGGCTCTGCGAGCACTGGGACCAGCCCGAGGACGGCATCTGGGAGACCCGGTCCGGGCGGCAGGACTTCACGTACGGACGGATGATGTCCTGGGTGGCGCTGGACCGCGCCATCCGCCTCGCCCAACGCCGTGGACGCCCCGGTGACACCACCCGTTGGACGACCGAACGCAACACCATCTACGAGCAGGTCATGGAGCGTGGCTTCCACCCGGGGCGTCAAGCTTTCGTGCAGCACTACCGCACCGACATCCTGGACGCCTCGCTGCTTGCCATGCCCGGGGTCGGCTTCATCTCGCCGATGGACCCGATGTGGGAGTCGACGCTGCGGGCGATAGACGCCGAGCTGGTCTCCGACAGCCTCGTCTACCGCTACGATCCGAACGCCTCGCCGGACGGCCTCGCCGGCACCGAGGGCACCTTCAGCATGTGCACCTTCTGGTACGTACAGGCCCTCGCCCAGGCCGGCCGCCTCGACGACGCACGGTTGACCTTCGAGAAGATGCTCACCTACAGCAGCCCGCTCGGCCTCTACTCAGAGGAGATCGCGCCGACCGGCGAGCAGATCGGCAACTTCCCGCAGGCGTTCAGCCACCTCTCGCTGATCAGCACGGCGACTCACCTCGATGACCTGCTCGAGCAGCAGCGCTGACCGTCCACGTCAGAACAGCGTCAGCGGCTCGACCGGGATCGGCTCGGGCAACGCGTCGAGCCCGGGTACGCGGGCCCGTACCTCATCGTGGAACCGGCGGGCGAGCGCCGGCGCGTCGGCGTTGTCCGGGGTGTGGATGAACATCGTCGGTGAGCGCCCCTCGCGAAGCCAGGTGACTGTCACGTCGATCCAGCGCTGCCATCCCTCGACAGTGCGCGTCGGATCGTCACGACCGAGGTAGCGGACGATCGGCCGGTTGGTCAGCGCGAGCGACCGGAGCGGCACCCGGGGCTTCTTGGTCCAGGCGTCCCGTTCCGCGTCGCTGGTCGGCGGGCTCGCGAAGAAGGCTGTCGTGTCGAAGGGGATCCACTCGGCGCGGGCGGCGGCGAGGGTGGCCCCGAGCAGTCGGGCCGCACCGGCGTCGGTGAAGAACGCGGGATGGCGGACCTCCACCGCGTACCGGTGCGACTGCGGTAGCTGTTCCAGGAAACGGCCCAGGGCCGGGACGTCGGCGGGCGCGAACGAGCCGGGCAGCTGGATCCAGAGGGCGTGGGCGCGCGGGCCGAGCGGTTCGACGGCGTCCAGAAAGACGCGCAGCGGTTCGTCGACGTTGGTGAGCCGGCGTTCGTGCGTGATGACCTTGGGAAGTTTGGGGACGAAGCGGAAGTCGGGACCCGTCTGGGCGGCCCACGAGGCCACGGTGTCCCGGGCCGGGGTCGCGTAGAACGTGGTGTTGCCCTCCACGGCGTCACACCAGCTGGCGTAGTGCCGCAGGCGCTCGGTGGGCGGCAGCCGGTAGCCCGGCCACGACCGGTGACTCCACATCGCGCACCCCACGTGCAGACGCATGACCGCCCTTCCCGCCGGTGACCGCGCTCGACCGGAGCCCACCGTATACGGGCCGCCGGACCCGGCCGGGCCCACGGTGCGACAGGTAGGGTCCGACGCCATGCGTGTGCTGTTCGCCAGTCTCGCGTCCGTCGGTCACACCTATCCATTGATTCCGCTGGCGATCGCCGCCCGGGACGCCGGGCACGAGGTCCACTTCGCCGCCGGGACGGAGGTGCACGCGCCGCTCGCCGCGCACGGCCTGCGGCCGTTGCGGCCCGGCGACGCCTTCTACGAGGTGTACGCCGAGGATCTCGCACCGGAGTTGGCGCGCTTGCGGCCCGACCTGGTGGTGCACGAGTGGGGGCTGCCGGGGGCGGCAGTGGCGGCTCACCGGGCCGGGATCCCGGGCCTGTGGCACGGGTTCGGCCGGATGGTTCCCGAGGGCATCGGCCTGGAACTGCCCACCAGGAACGCCGAGGTCGTCGGCAGGCCGCACCTGGACATCTGGCCGCCTCGCTCCAGGACAAGGACTTCCTCGCCTCCGAACGTCGGATCGAGCTGCGACCTGTCGCCTTCTCCACACCGGCCCCGCTGCCCGAGCGGGTGCACCGTCGCACGTCCCGACCGTTGGTCTATCTGACCCTCGGCACCGCGTTCGGCACGCCGGAGCTGCTGCGCACCGCCATCGCCGGCCTGCCCTCGCCGGCGGCCGTCGCCCAGCTCCTGCCCGAGTACGTCGCCTGAGCGAGCCGGGTTCGTCAACTCAGGGTTGACGCCAGGATTGCGTCAACCTATGGTTGACGCATGACAGAACCTCTCCAGATCGGTGTCCCCGTCAAGCTCGACGACCTGATCCAGGCGATCAAGACGGCGCACACCGACGCGCTCGACCAACTCACCGACGCGGTCATCGCCGCCGACCACCTCGGCGAGGTGGCCGACCATCTGATCGGGCACTTCGTCGACCAGGCCCGGCGCTCCGGCGCCTCCTGGACCGACATCGGCCGCAGCATGGGCGTCACCAAGCAGGCCGCCCAGAAGCGCTTCGTCCCGAAGGCGACCGACGCGGCCGCGCTCGACCCCAACGCCGGCTTCGGCCGGTTCACCCCGCGCGCCCGCAACGTGGTGATGGCCTCCCAGGAGGAGGCCCGGGCCAGCGGCAACGCCGAGATCGGCCCCGAGCACCTGGTGCTGGGCCTGCTTGCCGAGCCGGAGGGGCTGGCCGCCAGGGTGATGGCTGGTCGCGGCGCCACCCCCGAGGTGGTACGGGAGGCGGTCGGCGCCGTCCTCCCACCACGGGTCGAGCAGGTTCCGGACCTCATCCCGTACGACGCGCGGGGTAAGAAGGCGTTGGAGCTGACCTTCCGGGAGGCGCTGCGCCTCGGGCACAACTACATCGGCACCGAGCACATGCTGCTCGCCCTGCTGGAGCAGGAGGACGGCGCCGGCGTGCTCACCGACCTCGGCCTGGACAAGGCGACGGTCGAGGCCGACCTGGCCGCCGCCCTCGCCGCCGCCGTCGGAAGGAAGTGATGAACCGGGGTCAGGGCACCTCAGGAAAGCCGTAACGCAGGGCGTGCTCCGGATCGGCCGGGTCGATCTGGCGTACGCCCGCGTCGGCAAGGCGCTTGTTGACCTCGTCGAGTTGCTCACGAACCAAGCGGGCCTCCTCCTCGGTGACCCGGCCCCGATGCGGCTTGCCGGCGTGCTCCAGCGTGCCGTAGTCGATCTTCTCGGTGGTCTTGCGGGCCTTGGGTGGGCGGACCCGCTCAGCCGTCTTCAAAAGCTGCGCCATCGGCACGTCGGTGGCCATCGCGTCGAACTCGCTGGCGGTCAGGACCACCCGGCGGGGCTCGCCGCCACCGTGCCGATCGTGGATCTCCACCACCGCCACGTCCAGCGCGGCGTCGTCGATGTTCTCCACCTCGCCCGGGGTGGCGTCCAACTGCACGGGCCCGGCGACCAGGTCCGGGTGCTCCAGCACGACGACGCGGACCACCTCGGCGTCCTGCTGCAGAACCGTGCCGGTGAAGTCGGAGACGTGGATCGTCTTCTTGCCCATGCGCGGAGCTTCTCCTGTCGTAGGCCGGGATGGCGGACCACAAGAAATTACCCGACAGGTGTGCGAAAGCCGCCGCTGGACCTCCTCCGGTGTGTCGCCCCGAACGTCGGAGGCTGCCCCTCGGTGCCACCCGACCCGTGGTGCGTCAGTGGGTGTTCAGGCGGTGCCGACCGGAGCTGCCGACGGACAGCTTGTTCAGCCCGGCCCACGACAGGGCGCCGCCGCCGATCGTCCGGGGGTTCCGGTAGCGCGGCTGGGGCGGATTGCCTCCGACGGCCTCCGCCGCCTGCCAGAGTCGCTCGGGGTTCTGCTGGTAGTGGTCGCTCGGTTGAATCGGCATGCGTTCACCGTCCCAAACAAAGGTGTCCAGGTATGGAAATACATATGACGGTCGATTCGCGCGCCTGGTTCGCGCACCCCTTTCCCGCTCGGCCCTGACGTATCCTGCGCCCGGCCCTGCCGTCCGGCGTACGGTGATCGACGACGGGTCGGGTGACGGGGAGGTGCGCATGCTCGACCGGCGACTTCACCTGCACCTGGCCACCTGGCTCGGCCAGTGGCCGGCCGGGCCGGGGTTGCACGTGGTCGCCTCGCAGCGGCGGGCCGAACCGGCCTGGGATGGTCGGCTACGCCCCGCGCTCGCCGTGGACACCGGGCAGAGCGCCGTGCTCTCCGTGGCGCCGGACCGCGTGGCGGCGACCCGCGCGTTGGTCAGCCGTACGCCGGCTCGTCTGCTCGCCGCACTGCCGGAGGCCGTCGGCCGGCCCGACTTCTGCGTACACGATGGCCCCTTCCGGTGGAGCCTGGCACCCGCGCCGCTGCCCGACGTGGGGGAGTGGACCGAGCCGACCGCCACCGGGCTGCCGCCGTGGCTGCGACTCTTCGACAGGCCGGTGCTGGTGGTCCGCGACCCGGACGGCGGCTATTTGGCCGGTGCCGGGATCAAGCGGCACGACGCGTACGGGCACGAGTTGGCCGTCGGCACAGTGCCGGCCGCCCAGGGGCGCGGCCTGGCCCGTCGACTGGTGGCCCAGGCGGCGCGGCGGGTGCTCGACGAGGGAGCGGTCCCCACCTACCTGTACGAACGGGACAATCACGCCTCGGCCCGGGTCGCCGAAGCGGCCGGTTTCCCGGACCGGGGCTGGCGCGCGTACGGGGTCTATCCCCGCTGAGCCGCAGAGACCCGCGATCTTGCATTTTCTGTTGCGACATGCCGGGCATTTCACGCATCTCGGCAACCGAAACCGCAAGATCGGCGCGGGAGCGGCGGGGCGGGGCGGGGCGGCGGGGCGGGGCGGGAGCGGGCAATCGGCGCGGACCGTGGATCCCGGGCCGGATCCACGGTCCGCAACCTCCCCCCAGGCCCCGGTACCGGGTGTAGCGGCCTCGCCGTGGGCGAGCCGCTACGTGTCGATCACGCTACGTATCGAACTGGCTCGGGGCAAGGTTGAAGCTGTCGGTTCGGAGTGTCGAAAACCAGACTTGACCTGCGGCTTAGCTGGCCGGCCGGTGCGGCCGGATCAGTGACGGAGCGTGCGAATCAGGTCGAGCACCTGTCGAGTCACCGGCCGCAGGACCCGGAGCCGGGACAGCGCCACGAGCCGGTCGATCAGTGGTACGGCCCCGTCGATCAGCTGGCGGGTCTTGGTCTGGTTCGGCGATCGGTCGTGCACCCAGTAGAGGATCACGCCCATGTACGCGAGCCAGAGCAGCTCGGGCAGCTGCGGACGCAGCTCGGCGTCGACAGTGGCCGTCGAGCCGGTCAACACCTCGCCGAAGAGGTCGATGGCCGCCTGTCGGGGGCCGGAGGACTCCGCGGAGAAGGGGCTCATCGGGGAGGTGGGCTCCGCCGCCGTCTTGAAGAAGGTCGCCGCGAATCCGTGTGAGGGCGTCAACACGTCGATTCCCGCGTGCAGCACCCCGGCGAGCCGGGGACCGAACGCCTCCTCCCGGTCGAGCACGGGCTGCGCGGCGGCCCGGTGCTCGACCTGGGCCTGGGCGTAGAACTCCTGGATCAGGTGGTCCTTGGAACCGAAGTAGTAGTACGCGTTGCCGACCGCCACGCCGGCTTCCTGCGCTATCGCCCGCATGGTGGTCTGGGCGTACCCGCGTTCGCGGAACAGCCGCATCGCGGTGTCCCGGATCAGCTGCCGGGTCTGCTCGCCTCGGGCGGTGGCTGGGTCACCCGCAGTGGTCGTCTGCGCAGGCTGCTCGGTCATCGGGCTCACCGTATCCCGCCGGTTCGTCGGTCGGCTCGGCCCGCGGGTCGCGGATCCGCTCCCGGATCGCCGAGGCGGCGGCCACCGTCTGCCGGGCGAGGGGCAGCAGGTGCGGTCGGGCCAGCCGCTCGACCGTGGACCGATGGTCGGCCAGTGCCCAGAGGCAGGCGAACCAGGCGCCGTCGCCCGCGTACACCTCGCCGGTATCGGCGATCACGGTGAGGTCGCGCAGCGTCGCGTCGTGGTCCAGGCCGGGGAAGCGCCGCCGGGCCTCGGCGGACCCGGCCGGCACGAACTCCAGGGGTACGAGCTGGGCGCGGGACGACAACCAGCGGCGGGCGGCGCGGCAGAGCGGGCAGGCCGCGTCGAACAGGACGGTGAACCCCCGAATCCCACCGCCGGAGTGAGCGGTGGGATCCGGGAGCCGACCGAGGCCGTCGGTCGGGGGGACTGTCATCGGGTCGCTGGGTTGTTCGTCGGGCTGGACTGCATGGGGAGTCGGCCGATCGGGGCGAGCGGGGGGTGGGTGGCGAGCTGGCGGAGTCGGTTTCGGCGGTAGCGGCCGAGTGCGAAGACGTTGAAGAAGTGCAGCGCGCCGAGCACCAGCAGGACCAAGCCGATCTTCAGTGACAGTTCCTCCATGGCCTGGCTTGTCGAACCCACCGGGTCGGAGTGCTTCATCGCGACAGTGACGTAGCCGAGGTTGAGCAGATAGAAGCCGACCACGAGGAGGCTGTTGACCGCTTGGGCGAGTCGCTTCTCGGCGAACACCTCCTCCAGGAAGACCAGCCCGTTGCGGGACAGCGCTCGAGCCACCCAGATGGTCAGGCCGACGCTGACCGCGAGGTAGATCACGTACATCCAGACCTTGATGTCCATGTGGACGCCCTTCTTGAACGTGTTCAACTATCGACGTCATCAGACTAGAACTGACATTGAACATGTTCAAGAAGTAGCGACCAGTGACTGTGGACACTCCGGTGCGGCGCCGTGGCTCAGCCGGCCAGGCCGAGCACCTCGGCCGCGGCGCGACCGTTGGCGTGGCTCGCCCCATAGGTGGTGACGAAGGCACGGACGCCCGCGGGACGCCACTGTGCCGGCCAGCCCATCTCCACCACCGTCACCGGGTGCTGAGCCGCCAGGTCGGCGATCAGCTCCGGGCCGCCGGGCAGCCGGTGCAGGTGTCGCCCGACCAGCACGATGGGACGGTCGCCAGCCAACCCGCGCAGGGTGGCCGGGTCGGTCTCGGCGGCGATCACCCGAATTTCCGGCACCCCGTCCAGGTGCGGGCCGAGGCCCCACGGCACCCGACCCTCGGCGATCGTCGACTCGGTGTGCAGTTGCACCACCAGTGGCTGGTCCAAGCCGGTGAGCAGGCCGTCCACCCGGACCGCTCGACGCGCTGCCGCGTACCCCAGCTCGGTGTCGCCGGTGGCCGGCGACCCGCTGGCGGCCCGGGTCCAGGCGGCGAGGTCGGCGGCGCGGCCGGCCGCCTCCTCGACCCGCGCCCTCGCCAGCCGGCCGTCGGCGAGCGCGTCGACGATCTCGGCGGCCACCCGCTCGACCAGTTCGGCGTCGACCTTCGCGCCGATGCAGAGCAGGTCGGCACCCGCGCGCAGGGCCCGGACCGCGGCCGGCCCGACCCCGCCGGCGGCCACCGCGGCGCCCTTCATCTCCAGCGCGTCGGTGATGACGGTGCCGGTGAAGCCGTACTCGGTGCGAAGCAGGTCGACCAGGACGGCTCGGCTGAAGGTGGCCGGGTCGGCGCCGGTGAGCGCCGGCACCCGGATGTGCGCGGTCATCACGGCGCGCGCCCCGGCGGCGACGACGGCCGCGAACGGCGGCAGGTCCCGCTGGCGGAGCAGGCCCAGCGGAGCGTCCACGGTGGGCAGTTCGTGGTGGGAGTCGGTGACTGTGGCGCCGTGCCCGGGGAAGTGCTTGGCGCAGGCGGCCACGCCGGCGGCCTGCAACCCGGCCACCGCGGCGGCCGAGTGGGCGGCCACCCGCACCGGGTCCGCGCCGAAGGACCGGGTGCCGATCACCGGGTTGTCGTCGGCGGTGTTGACGTCGACAGTGGGGGCGAGGTTGACGGTGATGCCGAGCGCGGCCAGTTCGGCGCCGATCGACTGGTAGACCCGTCGGGTGAGGGCCACGTCGCCGATCGCGCCCAGGGCGGCGTTGCCGGGGTACGGGCTGCCGGTGGCGTGCGCCAGCCGGGTCACGTCGCCACCCTCCTCGTCGATGGCGATCAGCGCGTCCGGCCGACCGGTGCGCAGCGCGGCGGTGCTCGCCGCAACCTGCGCGGGGTCGTGCACGTTGGTGCCGAACAGGGTGTGCCCGGCCAGCCCGTCGGCCACCAGGTCGACCGCCCAGTCCGGCGGGACCGGTCCCGGGTACGCGGCCAGCAGCGTGCCCAGCGCGAGCCGGCGCAGTCCTGGATCCAACCCCACGTGATCTTCCCCCTTCGGTGCCCCCGCGGGTACGAAACGTCGTACCGGTGGTGGTCCTGGCCCTGCCGACTCGGCGGAGCGTCCCACCGTCGAGTGGCCGTTACGCTACGGCTACCCGTTCGCAGGTCGGTTTACAGTTAGCAAAGTTTACTAAAACTAGAGGACGTGTCATGAGTGCGACCCGGCTGCCCGGCACCCCCCGTCTGTTGCGGGCGCTCAACGACCGTGCCGCGCTGGAGCTGCTCCTCGAACGCGGCCCGCTGACGCGGGCTCGACTCGGCGAGCTGACCGGGCTGTCGAAAGTCACCGCCTCGCAGCTGGTCGAGCGGCTGGAGGAGCGCGGCCTCGTCGCGCGGGTCGGCGAGCAGGCCGGTGGGCGAGGCCCGAACGCCCAGCTCTACGCCGTCCGCCCGGGCAGCGCGCACGTGGTCGGCGTGGACGTCGGGCCGGACCGGGTGGTGGCCGCGTGCGCCGACATCACCGGTGCGGTCATTGGCCGCGTGGAGCAGTCGACCCGCGACACCGACGACCCGGTGGGCGTGGTGCACAACGCCGTCGTGCAGGCGGCGAGCAGCGCCCAGGCGCAGCTGAGCAGCGTACGACGGATCGTGCTCGGCACGCCGGGCCTGGTCGACCCCGGCACCGGCGACATCACCTTCGCCTTCAACCTGCCGCGCTGGCACAGCGGTCTGCTCGCCGCGTTGCGGGACGACCTGCACACGCCGGTGGTCTTCGAGAACGACGTCAACCTGGCCGCGGTGGCCGAGGCGCAGTCGGGCGCAGCGCAGGGGCTGTCCGACTTCGTGCTGGTCTGGGTGGGCGCCGGCGTCGGCCTGGCGATCATGCTGGGCGGGCGGTTGCACCACGGCAGCAGCGGTGCGGCCGGCGAGATCGGCTACCTGCCGGTGCCCGGCGCGCCCATCCCGCGCGACGTCTCCCGTCGCGCCAAGCCGGCCTTCCAGCAGTTGATCGGTGCGGACTCGGTGCGCGCTGTGGCCCGCGAGCACGACTACCCGGACGCCGACGCCGTCGAGGCGGTCCGCGCGGCCGTCGCGGCCGGTGCCGACGGCTTCCCGATGCTCGACGAGCTGGCCCGTCGGCTCGCGCTCGGCGTGGCCAGCACCTGCGTGGTGCTGGACCCGCCGCTGGTCGTGCTCGCCGGCGAGGTGGGCCAGGCCGGTGGCGCGGCGCTCGCCGACCGGGTGCAGCAGGAGGTCGCGGCGATCACCCTGGTCCGGCCGCGAGTGGTGCCGACCGGGCTGACCGAGGAGCCGATCCTGCAGGGCGCGCTGCGCACCGCCCTGGACGCGGTGCGCGACGAGCTGTTCGGCTCCACCGTCGGCTGAGCCCGCTGCGGCGGTCATGTGAAGGAATATTTCACCGCGTGTCCGCAGGGTGCAAGCTTTTGCCGCCTGCTGGTCGGGCCGCATCCGTCGGGCCGACCCGAACTCGGGCGACCCGACGGACCTCGACTCAGATCAGGTCGCGGCGGCGGAACACGGCGAACGCCGCCGCGGTCAGCCCGCCAGCGAGCACGAGCAGCACCAGCAGCGACGCCTCCCAGGTGATCGTGTAGAACGCGTCGCAGTTGCGGCCGGCGCTGCCCGTGCAGAGCCGTTCGTCGTAGAACCGCGCACCGCCGTTGAGCCACGCCCCGATGTGGCTGGAGAGCATGAACAGGTCCGACTTCTGCGCGTCGACGATCTCCAGAACCAACCGGGCGCCCAACTCCCAGACCACCGCGTACGCGGCGAAGGCGCCGAGCGCCGCCGACGTGTGCCGACCCAGCGTGGCGATCGCGAAGCCCAGCGCGGAGGCCAGCAGCACCAGCACCAGGCCACGGCCGTGCACCGCGCCGAGCGAGCGCCAGAAGTCACCGTCCAGCCGGCCCGGCAACCCGGCGGCCTGCCCGATCACCCAGAACGTGGCGAGGTAGGCCACCGACGCCAGCAGGGCCAGCACCAGCACCGTGCCGAGCAGGGTGCCCAACTTGGCCGCGAGCACAGTCACCCGGCGCGGTCGCCAGAGCAGCAGGTTCACCACGCCGCCCGAGGTCAGGTCCGCGCCGATGTAGGAGGCGCCGACCAGGAACCCGAACAGCACCAGGAACGCGATGAGGAAGTACAGCAGTGGCTCAGCCTGCTCGGCGAAGGTGAACACACCCGGCAGGAAGTCGGCGGCGATCGGCAGCCGATCCTGCAGGACCGGGTCGATCTCGGAGCAGTCGGCGGGGAGGTACATGCCGCCGTCCTCCGTCGGAAGCGCGCCGCCCTGGCGGGCCAGGCACTCCCGGAACGTCGCCTCCATGCTCTGCCGCGCCTCGGTGGCCTGCTGCCGCGCCGAGTTCAGCTCACTGACGCTCGGTTTGTGGGAGCCAGCAAGGGTGGTTGCCGCCGTGACAGCGAACGCCAACACCAACAGAACGACCATGAGCTGCACGAAGCGACGCGCGGACAGTCGCTCCAACTCGGCACGCACCAGGTTCACGCGTCCACTCCCCGATCGAGGTCGATCACAGCTTCGCTCTGCGGCAGCGACGAGTCGCCGACCTGCCGGGGCACCGACGGATGCTCGTACGCGCCGGTCAGCTCCAGGAAGACGCTCTCCAGATCCGGCCGGAGCGGCGTCAGCTCGCCCACCCACAGACCCTGCTCACCGAGCACCCGGCTGACCACCGTCGGGTCGCTCACCCCGCTCACCACCAACGCTCCGCCGTTGACGACCGCCGTCAGCTCGGCCGCGTGCAGCAGCTCGACGGCCCGCTCCGGCTCGGCCACCCGGACCAGGAACTCGTGCCGGTCGTGGCCCGCCAGCACCTCGTCCACCCGACCGGTCGCGACCCGCCGCCCCCGGGAGATGATCGTGACGTGGTCGCAGATCAGCTGGATCTCGCCCAGGATGTGACTGGACACCAGCACTGTCACCCCGTTGGCCGCCAGCGAGCGCATCAGGTCCCGCATCTCCCGGATGCCCGCCGGGTCCAGCCCGTTCGCCGGCTCGTCGAGGATGAGCAACCGCGGGTCCTTCAACAGCGCGGACGCCACCGCCAGACGCTGCTTCATGCCCAGCGAGTAGCCCTTCACCCGCTCGTCGCCCCGGTCGTGCAGGCCCACCAGATCCAGCACCTCGTCCACCCGCGAGACCGGCACACCGCCCGCGCGGGCCAACAACCGCAGCGTGCGGTAGCCGCTGAAGTTGCCGAAGAACTGCGGGCTCTCCACGATGGCGCCGACCTGGCCCGCCACCCGGGGCAGCAGCTCCGGCGACGGTTCGCCGAGCACTGTCATCCGGCCGCTGTCGGCGCGTACCAGCCCGAGCAGGGCCCGCAGGGTGGTGGTCTTGCCCGAGCCGTTGGGGCCCAGGAAGCCGTGGATCTGGCCCGCCTCGACCAGCAGGTCGAACCCGTCCACCGCCACCCGTCGGCCGCTGCGCAGGCTCTGGAAGGTCTTGCGCAGACCCTCGATCTCGATGACCGCGCTCATCCGCGCGGCTCCGTACGTCGGAGGGGCATGGGCCGTCCTTCGGGCTTGGTGATCAATGACACGGCGCTTCACCCTATGGCTGAGGCGCTGCCCATGGGGGGCACCGCGGCGCTGCGTGGTTGGATGGAGCGGTGACTGGTGACCTGATCCCCGGCGCTGCCGGCGCCGCGCCTGCCGCCGCTCTCGTGGACCCGGATCTGGTGGTCAGCCTCGACGGCGTCGGCGTACGCCGCTCTGGCACCGCTCTCCTGGCGGACCTGACCTGGCGCGTCGAACTGGACGAGCGGTGGGTGGTGCTCGGCTCCAACGGCGCCGGCAAGACCACACTGCTCAACCTCGCCGCCGGTCGGCTGCACCCCACCACGGGTGTCGCGCACGTGCTCGGCGAGCGGATCGGCCGCACCGACGTCAACGAGCTGCGTACCCGGATCGGGCTCACCACCGCCGCGATCGCCGAGCGGCTGCCCACCGACGAGCGGGTCAGCGACGTGGTGGTGACCGCCGCCTGGTCGGTGGTCGGCCGCTGGCGGGAGAACTACGACCGGGGCGACGAGGCGCGGGCGCGGGCACTGCTGAGTCAACTCGGCGTCGGTGGCCTCGCCGAACGCCGCTACGGCACCCTCTCCGAGGGTGAGCGCAAGCGGGTGCAGATCGCCCGGGCCCTGATGACCGACCCGGAGCTGCTGCTGCTCGACGAGCCCGCCGCCGGGCTGGACCTGGGTGGTCGGGAAGACCTGGTCGCCCGGCTGGCCGAGCTGGCGTACGACCCGGACGCCCCGGCGATGGTGCTGGTCACCCACCACGTCGAGGAGATTCCGCCCGGGTTCACCCACGCGCTGCTGCTGCGCGAGGGTGGGGTGGTCGCCCAGGGCCTGCTCGCCGAGACGCTGACCGGTGACAACCTCTCCAAGACCTTCGGGCTGCCACTGGTGGTCGAGCGGTCGGGCGACCGCTTCACGGCTCGCGCCGCCTGAGCGTCGGACAGGCGGAGGCGACAGTGCCGCAGACCCGGGTTGCCGTGGTGGGCAGCGCCAACATGGACCTGGTCGCGATGGCGCCCGCGCTGCCTCGTCAGGGCGAGACCATGCTCGGCACCGACTTCGTGATGGTGCCCGGCGGCAAGGGCGCCAACCAGGCCGTGGCCGCGGTCCGGGCCGGCGCCTCCTGTGCCTTCCTCGGCGCGATCGGCTCGGACGCCTTCGGCGTCACCCTCAAGGCCCGCATCACAGCGGCCGGCGTGGACACCAGTCAGCTTCGCGTGGTCTACGGCGCCTCCGGGGTGGCGCTGGTGATGGTCAACGCCCAGGGGGAGAACGCCATCGTGGTCACCCCCGGCGCGAACGACTTCCTGGTCGGCCTCACCGAGGAGGAGCTGACCACCGTTCGCGCGGCGGACGTCCTGGTCGCCCAGCTGGAGATCCCGGTGCAGACCGTGACCGCCGCTGCGGTGGCCGCCCGCGAGGCCGGCACCCGCTTCATCCTGAACGCCGCCCCGGCACGGGACCTCCCACCCGAGCTGCTCGCCGCCGTGGACCTGCTGGTCGTGAACGAGGGCGAGGCGCAGACGCTCGCCGGCCGAGGTCGGGAGGAGCCCCGCGCGCTGCTGGACCTGGCCCCCCGGGCCGTGCTCACTCTCGGCGGTGAGGGCGCCTGGTACGTCGACCGGGACGGTGCCGAGGTGCACGTGCCGGCGGTACGTGTCGACGTGGTCGACTCCACCGCCGCCGGTGACGCGTTCACCGCCGCGCTGGCCGTCGGCTGGGGCGAAGGGCGCGACCTGGTCGACGCGGTGCGCTGGGCGTCGGCGGCCGGCGCTGCCTGCGTCCGCAAGCTCGGCGCTTCGGTGGCGCTACCGCAACGCGCCGAGATCGACGAGCTGTACGCGCGGACCTGACCGCGCCCGTCGCACACCGGGCGGGCGTTCAGTCGAGGGGTTCCTCGGCGAGCTTCTCGCCGCGACGGCGCAGCATGCCCAGCCCGGGGATGCCGGCCACGGCGAGCTTGAGGTCGCGGGTCACGTCGAGCAGGTCGTGCAGGTCGGGTCCGACCCGGTCCAGCGTGGCCAGGATCGGCAGGATGTCCGCTGTCAGGTGTTCCCTGAGCTTGGGCAACTCGTCGATCAGGTGGATCGCCGCGCTGATCTCCTCGTGGCTCAGCTCCTCGACGAACCGCCCGGCCATCGGCGCGGCCCGGCGCAGCGCCGGTTCGTACGCCGCCATCAGCTCGGCCGCCGTGGCGGCGGCCTCCGCTGCGGTGCCCACGGTGGCGGCGGCGCGGTCGGCCACCCCCTCGGCCTTGGTGACCACCGTGGCGGCGGCCCGGGTCGCCCGCTCGGCGTCGGTGAGCACCTGGTCGGTTCGGTCCAGGGTCGTCTCGATTCGGTCGACCACGCCGTTGATCCGGGCCAGCAGCGCCTCCACCCCGTCCAGCACCGCGAACGCGCGGGCGGGCACGGCGGCCATCGAGGCGGCCGAGCCGAGCGCCTGGTCGAGAGCGGAGCGGGTCAGGTTGACCACGGCGGTCGGGGTGGGGAGGGGAATCGCCATGGGATCAAGTGTGCGTCGGCCGGGCCACAACCGCCCGACGGAGCGTGTCAGCGCGACCGTCGACCGGCGGTGTCGGTGCGGGCCACCCGCATCGCCCACCAGATGAGCGGCACCTGCAACGGCACTCTGCCGTACGCGATGGCCCGCTTCGTCGGGCGGCGCTGTCGCCAGTCCACTGCCATCTTCACGTTCGCCGGTAGGACGGCGACGAAGAGCGCGGCGGCTGCCCGACCGCCAGCCCGCCGGGTGGTCGGGTTGGCGACCGCCGCCGCCACCGCGAGTTCGGCCACCCCGCTGGCGTACGTCCAGAATCGGGCCGGGCCGGGCAACGCGCGCGGCACGATCGGGTCGTAGACGCCGGGGCGTACCAGATGGGTGACGCCGGCCGCCGCGAGCAGGCCGGCCAGGGCGACGGCCTCGCCGCGGCGGGTGGTCATCGATGGTCCCCCTGTTGTTCGACGGCGCGCTGCACGGCCCGGTAGATCTGCCCGAACCGTAGCGCGTCCGGGGTGCGCACCAGCAGATCCTCCCGGCCGTGGTGCTGAACCCACAACTCGTGCACATGGTTGCCGCGCTCGTAGGAGCGGTCCAGCCAGCCGAGGGGAATCTCCAGGAACGGCATCAGCGCCAGCGCCCCCACCGCACAGGCGGCGAGAATGATCAACGCCAGCTGCCAGTTGCCCCGGTCCTGAGCCGACCAGGCCAGCGACAGCACGCAGACCACGGCGACCAGCGGCGGCAGCGAGAGCAGCAGGACCAGGACACCGCGCCCCAGCACACGGCCGCGGACGGCGAGGGTCTTCTGCCCCCGGTCGTGCCAGACGAACGTCACGTCGGACAGGGCGATCACGTGACCGCCCGCCCGGATCGACTCGGAGGTCACCTGCACCGCGTCGTCCCGGTAATAGAGGGTCATCACTAAGCCTAACCACCGGCAGGCAACCCTCGCCCGCTCGGCCGCGGCCTTCCTCGCCCCCGATTCGGCGTACGCCGCCCGGCGGGTAGAGGTGATGTTGTGCTGGTCCTTTGGAGCTGAATCGTCTGCGACATCAAGCGCCGGCGTCGCCGTGCCGCCGCGTCGCGGCGGGGCGCTGTAGCGCCGCGGGCCCCTGGTCTGATTCGTTTGCGATATCAGCTCCATAGGCACTGCACGAATGCTGCGCCCGCTGCGCCCGCTGCGCCCGCTGCGCCCGCTGCGCCCGCTGCGCCCGCTGCGCCCGCTGCGCCCGCTGCGCCCGCTGCGCCCGCGCCCCGCTCAGGTCGAGACGTGAGACGGAGACAGGCTGGCTAGCGGCGGGTGCCGGGGCGGGCCGGTTGGCTGTGTTCGACGGCGCGCTGCACCGCCCGATAGATCTGCCCGAAGCGCAGCGCGTCACCGGTGCGCAGCAGACGCACCGGCTGACCCCGCCAACGGGCCCAGATCTCCAGTTGGCGGCTGCCCCGGGCGTACGAGCGGTCCAGGTGTTCGAAGAGGAAGTCGGCGACCGGCCCGACGGCCAACCCGACCAGCACCGACGCGCCGACGATCGCGATCGTCACTGTGGGGGAGCGGTGCAGCCAGACGGCCACGCCGATGCCGAGCACCGCCGCGACCAACGGGCCGGCGAGCGCGGCGCCGATCGCACCCCGCCCCACCAGCACGCGCCAGGAACGGCTGCCACGGCGGTGCCAGATCATGGTGATGTCGGCCAGCGCGTAGCTGCGACCGTCGACGCGGACAGTGGTGGAGGTGACCTGCACCGATCTGTCGTCGTAATAAGTGATCATGGCTGGACTCCCGCCCACGGGGCTGACACCACACTACTTACCCAAACGAGCCGGGTCGTAAGGTTGGCACGCGACTTCGACGAGGAAGTGAGGGCAGCGTGGGCGAGTTCGTTCGGCTGGAGACCACTGACGGCATCGGCACCATCCGGCTGGAGCGGCCGCCGATGAACGCGCTCAACACCCAGGTGCAGGAGGAGTTGCGCGCCGCCGCCACGGCGGCCACCGCCGATCCCGAGGTTCGCGCCGTCATCGTGTACGGCGGGGAGAAGGTCTTCGCCGCCGGCGCCGACATCAAGCAGATGGCCGACATGTCCTACGTGGACATGGCCGACCGGGCGGCGAACCTGTCCAGCGCGCTCGGCGCGATCGCCCGGATCCCCAAACCGGTGGTCGCCGCGATCACCGGGTATGCCCTCGGTGGCGGCTGTGAGCTGGCGCTGGCCTGTGACTGGCGGGTGGTCGCCGAGGACGCCAAGCTCGGCCAGCCGGAGATCAAGCTGGGCATCATCCCGGGTGCGGGCGGCACCCAGCGGCTGGCCCGCCTGGTCGGCCCGGCCCGCGCCAAGGACCTGATCATGTCGGGGCGGATGGTGGACGCGCAGGAGGCGCTGCGGATCGGCCTGGCCGACCGGGTCGCCCCGGCCGCCGAGGTGTACGACACGGCCGTCGCGCTGATCACTCCGTACCTGACCGGCCCGGTGCAGGCGCTGCGCGCGGCGAAGCTGGCGGTCGACGGCGGCCTGGACATGGACCTGAACTCGGGTCTGGCCTGGGAGAGTCAGCTCTTCGCGGCGCTGTTCGCCACCGACGACCGGCGAGAGGGCATGACGGCCTTCGTCGAGAAGCGCAAGCCGGGCTTCACCGGTCGTTGATCCGTCGCTTCCCCACCCGACGGCGCCCTGACCTCGGCAACGTCCACTGGCCGGGGCCACGGTCGCAGGGCCAAGTGACTGGCCGGTAACCTGTGATCCCGGCCACGGACGATGGGAGCGACATGACGGAGCGGATCGAGGGTCACGGCGGCGAGTTGGCGCTCGCGGCACTACGCGCGCACGGCGTACGGGAGATGTTCACGCTGTCCGGCGGGCACGTCTTCCCGCTCTACGACGCCGCGTACAAGACCGACTTCCCGATCTACGACGTCCGGCACGAGCAGTCCGCGGTCTTCGCCGCCGAGGCGGTGGCCAAGCTCCAGCGCCGCCCCGGCCTCGCCGTGCTCACCGCCGGGCCCGGTGTCACCAACGGCATCTCCGGCATGACCAGCGCGTTCTTCAACGCCTCGCCGGTGCTGGTGCTCGGCGGTCGCGCGCCCGCGTTCCGCTGGGGCTCGGGCAGCCTCCAGGAGATGGACCACCTGCCGCTGGTCTCCCCGGTCACCAAGCACGCGGAGACGGTGTTCAGCACCGACGACATCCCGCGCGCGGTCGGCGCGGCACTCAACGCCGCGCTCACCCCGCACCGCGGCCCGGCCTTCCTCGACTTCCCGCTGGAGACGGTCTTCTCGGTTGCCGAGGCCGAGCTGCCCACCGTGACGGGCGTCGACCCGATCGCCCCGGACCCGGAGGAGGTCGGCCGCGCCGCGCTGCTCATCGCCGGGGCGCAGCGGCCGGTCATCATCGCCGGCTCCGACGTGTACGCGGGCGACGCGGTCGCCGCGCTGCGCGAGGCGGCCGAGGCGTTGCAGGTGCCGGTCTTCGCCAACGGCATGGGCCGCGGGTCGCTCCCACCGGAGCATCCGCTCGCGTTCGCCAAGGCCCGCCGGGCCGCGCTCTCCGGTGCCGACGTGGTCGTGGTGGTGGGCACCCCACTGGACTTCCGGCTCAGCTTCGGTGACTTCGGTGACGCCAAGGTGGTGCACATCGTCGACGCGCCCAGCCAGCGGGCGACGCACGTGCAGCCGGCCGCCGCCCCCGCCGGTGACCTCCGCCTGATCCTCTCCGCGCTGGCCGACCACTCCGGTGACCGGGCCGACCACGCCGACTGGATCGCCGACCTGCGCGTCGCCGAGGACGCGGCGAAGGCTCGGGACGCCGCCGAGATGGCCGCCGAGACCGACCCGATCCGCCCGGCCCGGATCTACGGGGAGCTGCGTCGGGCGCTCGCCCCGGACGCGATCACCATCGGCGACGGCGGCGACTTCGTGTCGTACGCCGGGCGGTACCTGGAGCCGGCCCAGCCCGGCACCTGGCTGGACCCGGGCCCGTACGGCTGCCTGGGCACCGGCATGGGTTACGCGATGGGCGCCCGGGTCAGTCACCCGGACCGGCAGATCTGCGTGCTGATGGGCGACGGCGCGGCCGGCTTCTCGCTGATGGACGTCGAGTCGCTGGTCCGCCAGAAGCTGCCGGTGGTGATCGTCGTCGGCAACAACGGCATCTGGGGGCTGGAGAAGCACCCGATGCGGGCCATGTACGGCTACGACGTGGCCGCCGACCTCCAGCCGGAGCTGCGGTACGACACGGTGGTCAGCGCGCTCGGCGGAGCGGGGGAGACGGTCGCCAAGGCGGCCGACCTGGGCCCGGCGCTCCAGCGGGCGTTCGACTCCGGAGTGCCGTACCTGGTGAACGTGCTCACCGACCCGACCGACGCGTACCCCCGGTCGTCGAACCTGGCCTGAGTTCGCACCCGCCGCCGCCGTCGCTCCTGCGCCGGCGGCGGCGTCGCGCTCACACCTCCGGTCGGTCACCCTCGCGCGGCGGCTCACCGTCGCGGCGGCGCAGGTCGTCCTCGCGTCGCCGCAGGTCTTCCTCCCAGCGGCGGAAGAGCTCCTGGTCCTGCTGCTGGGCGCGTTCCTCCACCGAGCGCAGGAACTCCGGGTCGTCGTCGGGGGCCACCGGCCGAGGGCGCTGGCGCTCGCCGCCGCCGGTGCCGCCCGGCCAGCCCTTGCGGGCGCCGGTGCTGGGCTCCCGGCCGACGATGAACCAGGCGATCGAGCCGACCAGCGGGAAGAACAAGATGATCAGCACCCAGGCGATCCGGGGAAGGGCACGGATCTTGCCCTCCTCGGCGGAGAGGCAGCTGATCAGCGCGCAGACGGCGAGGACAATCTGCACCAGGAAGAGGAGTACGCCAAGCCGGGCCATCCACCCATCATGGCGCACCGGCGCGCGTCACCACAGTCCGCGCAGGACCAGCAGCACTCCCAGTAACGCCAGCACCACGGTGCCCGCCGTGACCAGGGGCAGTGTCCGGCCGCCGGTGCGGGCCGGACCGGTGCCGGTGCCCCGGGGCCAGCAGAGCACCAGCAGGGCGCCCCACACCAGCACGGTGCCGCCGGCGATCAGCGCGCCGGTCGGGTCGCCGGTCGACGCCAGCCGGACGGCGAGCACTGTCACCAGTGTCACAGTGAGCAGTGTGCGCCGCCAGGCCAACCGGGTCCGCTCCGGTTGCAGCCCCGGGTCGCGTCCGGTGCTCACCGCCCGCCGATCGCCCGCATCAGGACGGCGACCACCAGCAGCAACGCGCCGACGCCGACGGCGAGCGCCAGGATGGCGGGGAAGCGGGACGCGGGCAGCTCCTGACCGAGCCGGATGGCCCGCTCGGTACGCGACCAGTGATCCACCGCGCGGATCGCGACCGCCGCGCCGAGCAGCAGCAGCGCCACAGCGATCACCTCGCGCAGATGGCTCATCGGCAGGGGTGGCAGGAACTGCGCGGCGGCCAACCCGCCTCCGACCAGCGCCAATCCGGTGCGCAGCCAGGCGAGGAAGGTGCGTTCGTTGGCCAGGGAGAAGCGGTAGTCCGGTGTTTCACCGACCGAGCCCAGCTCCGCCGGGTCGAACCACCGCCTGATCGCCTCCCACACAGTGGGAGATTATCCGCTTCCCATCCCGCTTAGCCTGGGCCGGTGACTGATCTCGACGTACAGACGCTGCGGACCGCCTACGACAACCAACTCCGTCCGGAGATCCCCGACCCGGTCCCGGCCGGGGTGACGGTGGAGCGGGACGGGCCGCTGGTCCGGATCTCCGGGCTCGACTCCGGTGGCTTCATCACCTACCGGGATCTGGGCGGGTTGACCGGCGACGCGCTGGACGAGCTGATTGCCCGGCAGGTGCGGTTGTGCCGTGAGCGGGGCGAGTCGGCGGAGTGGAAGCTCAACGAACACGACGAACCGGCGGACCTGGCGGACCGTCTGCGCGCGGCCGGCTTCGTGCCGGAGGACCGGGAGACCGTCGTGGTCGGGCCGGTCGCGCCGCTCGCCGCCGCGCTGCCGGTCGTTCCCGAGGGGGTACGCCTGCGTGAGGTGACCTCCCAGGAGGACCTGGAGCGGATCGCCGCCATGGAGGAGGAGGTCTGGCAGGAGGACCGCTCGCACCTCGTGTGGGGTCTGGCCAAGGAGATCGACGCCGACCCGAACTCGATCACAGTGGTGGTGGCCGAGGCGGGCGGGACTGTGGTGAGCGCCGGCTGGGTGCGGTTCCCGGCGAACACCGGCTTCGCCACGCTGTGGGGTGGGTCCACCCTGCCGCAGTGGCGGCGCAAGGGCATCTACCGAGCGTTGGTCAACTACCGGGCGCGGCTGGCCGAGCAGCGGGGTCGGACGCTCATGCAGGTCGACTGTTCCGAGGACAGTCGACCTATCCTCCAGCGGCTCGGCCTCGTCGCGGTCACCACGACCACCCCGTACGTCTACACTCCGTGATCATGGAGCAGCGGTTGACGGACGAGGAGCGGCTGACCCTCAAGACCGGTGCCTTCGGCGCCGTCTTCCTGGTCTCCAACGCCGACCCCGGTGTGCTGGGGGTGATCCGGGAGAGCATCGCCGCGTCCAGCGCGCTGGCCGACGCCAGTGGCGCGGTCAAGGAGGCCCTGACCACCGGCCCGCTGCCGCGACTTCCCCGGGACTCGCAGCTGGAGATCGAGTCGGTGGTGCTGCCGGCGCTGGGGCAGGCGGTGCGGATCCTGCGCGAGAAGTCCCCACGGGACGTGGACGCGTACCGCGAACTCGTGTTGACCGCGGCGGACCAGGTGGCCCGGGCGCACGACGGGGTGGCGCCCGCCGAGGCGGCGGCCATCGACCAGATCCGGGTCGCGTTGGCCGAGCCGGCCTGACCGGCCGCGCGTCGGTGAGCTGTGTCACTCTGAGTGCTGCCGGAGCGCAACCTACTGGCAGGTAACATTGCGCCGTGGGCAACTGCACAACCGCCCGCGGTTGACCTGGCGTCGACCGACGCGCGACGCTGCGCCCAGACCGGGCGAGCGAATCGCATCACCACACAGGAGGGTCGTCGAAGCGCGATGAATATCGTCGTACTCGTCAAGCAGGTGCCTGATTCGGGCGCGGACCGCAACCTGCGCAATGACGACAACACCGTCGACCGCGGTTCGGCGAACAACGTGATCAACGAGATGGACGAGTACGCCATCGAGGAGGCGCTGAAGATCAAGGAGGCGCACGGCGGCGAGGTGACCATCCTGACCATGGGTCCGGACCGGGCGACCGAGTCGATCCGCAAGGCGCTCTCCATGGGCCCGGACAAGGCCGTGCACGTGCTGGACGACGCCCTGCACGGCTCGTGCGCCGTCGCCACCTCGAAGGTGCTCGCCGCCGCTCTCGGTCAACTCGGTGCCGACCTGGTGATCTGCGGTGCGGAGTCCACCGACGGCCGGGTCCAGGTCCTGCCGCACATGATCGCCGAGCGACTGGGCGTCGCGGCGCTGACCGGTGCCCGCAAGCTCACCGTCGACGGCGCGACGCTGACCGTCGAGCGGCAGACCGAGGAGGGCTACGAGGTGGTCACCGCCTCCACCCCGGCCGTGGTCTCCGTCTGGGACACCATCAACGAGCCGCGCTACCCCTCCTTCAAGGGCATCATGGCCGCGAAGAAGAAGCCGGTGCAGACGCTCTCGCTGGCCGACCTCGGGGTCGCGGCCGACGAGGTGGGCTTCGACGGCGCCACCAGCGCCGTCGTCGAGCACACCAAGCGCCCCCCGCGCTCCGGCGGTGCCAAGATCACTGATGAGGGCGAGGGCGGCGTCAAGCTGGTCGAGTTCCTCGCCACCGAGAAGTTCGTGTGAGAGGGGGGTTCTGACATGTCTGAGGTTCTCGTCGTCGTCGAAGCCACCAAGGAATTCGGCGTCAAGAAGGTCACCCTGGAAATGCTCACCCTCGCGCGCGAGCTGGGCACCCCGAGCGCTGTGGTGCTCGGCGGCGCCGGCGCCGCCGAGGCGCTGAGCGGCAAGCTGGGCGAGTACGGCGCGGAGAAGATCTACGCCGCCGAGGGTGACGAGATCGACGGCTACCTGGTGGCCCCCAAGGCGACAGTGCTGGCCGAGTTGGTCAAGCGGGTGCAGCCGGCCGCCGTGCTGCTGGCGTCGGCCCAGGAGGGCAAGGAGATCGCCGCCCGGCTCGCCGTCAAGCTCGACAACGGCATCCTGACCGACGTGGTCGGCCTGGACGCCGACGGCACCGCGACCCAGATCGCCTTCGCCGGGTCCACCATCGTCAAGTCCAAGGTCACCAAGGGCCTGCCGTTGGTCACCGTCCGGCCCAACTCGGTCACCCCCGCCCCGGCGGCGGCCACTCCGGCGATCGAGCAGCTCAGCGTGTCGGTCACCGACACCGACAAGCTGGCCACCGTCGTCGAGCGGGTCGCCGAGCAGAAGGGCTCCCGCCCCGAGCTGACCGAGGCCGGTGTGGTCGTCTCCGGCGGCCGGGGCGTCGGCAACGCCGACAACTTCAAGCTGGTCGAGGAGCTGGCCGACCTGCTCGGCGGCGCCGTCGGCGCGTCCCGCGCGGCCGTCGACTCCGGCTTCTACCCGCACCAGTTCCAGGTGGGCCAGACCGGCAAGACGGTCTCCCCGCAGCTCTACGTCGCCCTCGGCATCTCCGGTGCCATCCAGCACCGGGCCGGCATGCAGACCTCGAAGACCATCGTCGCTGTCAACAAGGACGGCGAGGCGCCGATCTTCGAGCTGGCCGACTTCGGGGTCGTGGGCGACCTGTTCAAGATCGTCCCGCAGGCCGCCGAGGAGATCCGCAAGCGCAAGTGACCCCGCGCTGAGACGGGTGGCCGCCCCCGATGGGGGCGGCCACTGTCTGTGGATGGGAGCTGATCGGCGGGCCGGGGAGCTGAGCCGGCCCGCCGATCAGCCCGTCAGGGAGCCCCTCAGCAGGCTGTCGCCGGAGTGGCGGGTGTTGTTGTCGTACTGCTCGGCGGAGACGTCGACCACCGAGTAGCTCTTGAGGTCGACATTCGGGGGCAGGGGTAGCAGGGCGTCCGAGCCGCCACCCAGGGTGCCGACCGAGAACATCTCCATCGTCGTCGGATTGATGAGCCAGACCTCGTAGTACCCAGGGACGCTCGGGAGATTCGCCACATGCAGATGTAGTTGGTTGTCCTTGAAAACCCGGGCGTCACCAGTGGCCGTCGGAGGGGTCGCCCCGTACGCGGCCAGCGGCGCGCTCGCCACCACCACCGGCGGCGGGGTGGGCGTCGGATCGTCCGGTCGGAGCACCGAGACGGTGCCCACCACGCCGACCGCCGCGGCGGCGGCCGCGGTCACCGCGGTGGCCACCCAACCGGACCAGCCACGACCCCGGCGCGATCGCCGCGCCGGGTCCAGTCGGGTCACCGTCGACTCGGCCGCCGCGCCGAAGGTCTGCTCGGTCGTCGTGGTGTCGGCCTGCCCGGTCGTCGTGGTGTCGGCCTGCCCGGGCACCCGGTGTCGACGGGTCTCGGTCAGCAACGGCCCGGCCTCGGCGGCCCTGACCTGGGCTTCGATGCCCTGCCAGACGTGCTCCGGCGGGTCGGGCAGGTCGGCCAGGCCCTGCGTCTCGGTGCCGAGCCCCGCCACCTGCCGAAGGGTCGCCACCTCCGCCCGGCAGAGCGCGCAGGTGCCGAGGTGGGTGCTCTCCCCGTCGTCCGCCTCGCTCTCACCGAGTGCCAGAAATACCAGCCGGTCGTGGTCCAGGTGCTGCACCGTCCACCTCCCATCTGCGTTTCAAGCTCGCCATGCCGCGTCGGATGTGACTCTTCACGGTGCCCAACGGCACGCCGGTCACAGTGGCTATCTGCTGGTGTGTCAGGTCGTCGTAGAAGGCCAGCTCCAGCATCCGTCGCTGGTCGTCCGGGAGACGAGCCAACTCGTCGGCGATCACCAACCGGTCCACCACGCGGTCCGGGTCCGGCTGGGTCTGCGTCGGCTCGGGCAGCTGTCGGACCGTCTCCACCACGCGGGTCTCCCGGGCCGAGGCGCGCATCCGGTCGATCACCTTGCGCCGGCCGATGCCGAGCAGCCAACCGATCAGCGACCCCTTGGCCGGGTCGAACGTGTCGCGACCCAGCCAGGCGGCGACGAACGTCGCCTGGGTGACGTCCTCGGCGTCGCTGCGGTTCGCCAGCATGGACGTGGCCAGGTGGAGCACGGCACGACCGTAGCGGTCGTACGCCTCGCGCAGCGCCACGTCGTCGCCGTCGCGGAACCTGCGGTCGAGGTCGTCCACCGGAGGGTCCGGTTCCTGTCGTAGCGCCGTCATCGGGCGGCTCGCCTTCGATGGGGCATGCCCGACTGTAGCTGCCACAGCCCCCGCCCCACTTCCCCGGTCGAAGTCATCTCACCAGCTCTTCGTCTCCCGACCCCGGTCCGGATGCAGTCTGGGCCGGAAAAGAAAAGTGCCTCCGGGGCGCATCCGCCCGTCCGAGAGCCGGCGTAACCCGTTCTGCAAGCCAGGCCTGACGAATCAGCACCAAATATCAGGAGGCAGTTACATGCAGCTCTCGTACTTCCGTCGGGTCGCCGCGGGCGGCGCGGTCGCCGCGCTGGCCTTCGCCGGTGTCGGCGCGCTCAGCGCGTCGCCCGCGTACGCCGCCTCGTCGAAGGTCTCCGTGGTGCACGGCATCCCGGACACCCCTGTCGACGTCTACGTCAACGGCAAGAAGACGCTGGACAACTTCAAGCCCGGCGACGTCGCCGGCCCGCTGACCCTGCCCGAGGGCGACTACGACATCGCGCTCACCAAGCCCGGTGAGGCGATCGACAAGGCGATCCTCAAGGCCGACAACGCCGCGGTGCCGGGCGGGGCGAACATCAGCATCGCCGCGCACCTCGACGCTGCCGGCAAGCCGAAGATCACCCCGTTCGTCAACGACGTCTCGAAGGTCGGCGCCGGCAAGGCCCGGCTGATCGTCCGGCACACTGCGGCTGCCCCCGAGGTGGACGTCCGTGCCGGCGGCACCCCGGTCTTCGAGGGCCTGACCAACCCGAACGAGGCCAAGGCCGACGTCGACGCGGGCTCCGTGAAGGCGGACGTGGTGCTGGCCGGCACCGACACCGTGGCCATCGGCCCGGCGGACCTCAACCTCAAGGAGGGCACCGCCACGATCGTCTACGCGATCGGCTCCGCCGAGGGCAAGACCCTCGACGTGGTGGCCCAGACCATCACCGGCCTGCACTCCGCCCCGGGCGGCGTGCCCAGCGGTGACGGCGGCCAGGCCGGCACGGGCGTGGACACCTGGTGGTACGTGCTGACCGGTGCCGGCGTACTCCTGCTGCTTGGTGGTGGGGTGCGGATGGCGACCGCACGGACCGGCCGCAAGTGACGGTGCGCAACCGCGGCGCGCTGGCGGCCCTGGCCGCCGGCGTTGCCGCGCTCACCGTCGCGGCCCTGGTCGCGTGCGGCTCGCAGCCGGCCGAGAACGTGGGCGCCGACGAGGCGGCCACCCTGGCCAGCGCCACCCCGTCCCCGTCGGCCAGCGCGGCCGGCGGTCCGTCGGTTCCGGTGGTCGCTGGTGACCTGCCGGCCGGCACCAAGATTGTTCCGCCGGTCAAGCTGGTGATCTCGGATATCGACGTCACCGCCACTGTCAACGCGGTGGGCATCAACAAGCGGACCAACGAGTTCGAGGTCCCGCCGAGCGTCGACCAGATCGGCTGGTACCAGTTTGGGCCGGGCCTGGAGGCGACCTCCGGTTCGGTGGTCATCGCCGGGCACGTGGACAGCGCCAAGCAGGGCAAGGGGGCGTTCTACCGGCTGCGTGAGCTGGGCCAGGGCGACATCCTCACCGCGACCGGCAGCGACGGGAAGGCCCGGCAGTATCGGGTCGTCGCCCGGGAGGAGTACCTCAAGACCAAGATTCCGCTGGACCGGTACTTCGCCCGCGACGGCAAGCCTCGGCTGACCCTGATCACCTGTGGTGGGCCGTTCGACGCCAAGGCGCGCAAGTACCGCGACAACATCGTCGTCACCGCGGTGCCCGCCTGACCGGGTCCGCGCGCGTCGGGCCGGGGTGGAGTTCCACCCCGGCCTTTGCGTGCGGTCCCCTCCGGCATCCGGTCCCCAAGGTGTCGGCCGTACGCTGAACGGCGATGGCTTACCTGGATCACGCGGCGACGACTCCCATGCTCGATGAGGCACTGGAGGCGTACGTCGCTACCGCCCGCGAGGTCGGCAACGCGTCCTCCCTGCACGCGGCGGGCCGCCGTGCCCGCCGCCGGGTCGAAGAGTCACGCGAGCGGGTGGCCGCGGTGCTGGGCGCCCGGCCCTCCGAGGTGATCTTCACCGGTGGTGGGACGGAGAGCGACAACCTCGCGGTCAAGGGCATCTTCTGGGCCCGCCGAGGAGCCCGACCCGACCGCCGCCGGGTGGTCTCCAGCGCCGTCGAGCACCACGCGGTGCTGGACGCTGTCGACTGGCTGGCCCAGCACGAGGGCGCCGAGGTCGGCTGGCTGGCGGTGGACGCCGTCGGTCGGCTCGACCCGGAGACGCTGCGCGCCGAGTTGGTCGCGCACGCCGACCAGGTGGCAGTGGTCACCGCGATGTGGGCGAACAACGAGGTGGGCACCGTCCAGCCGGTCGCCGAGCTGGCCGCCGTCGCCGCCGAACACGGTGTGCCCTTCCACACCGACGCCATCCAGGCGGTCGGTCAGGTGCCCGTCGACTTCGGCGCCAGCGGGGTCGCCGCCCTGACCGTCACCGGGCACAAGCTGGGCGGCCCGACCGGGGTGGGCGCGCTGCTGCTCGCCCGGGACGTGCCGGCCACGCCGCTGCTGCACGGCGGCGGCCAGGAACGCGACATCCGCTCCGGCACCCTGGACACCGCCGGCATCGTCGCCTTCGCGGTCGCCGTGGAGACGGCAGTGAAGGGTCAGCAGGAGTACGCGGCCCGGGTGGCAGCGCTCCGCGACGACCTGATCGAGCGGGTCCGCCAGGCGGTGCCCGAGGTGATCTACAACGGTGACCCGACCGACCGGCTGCCCGGCAACGCGCACTTCTCCTTCCCCGGCTGTGAGGGCGACGCGCTGCTGCTCCTGCTCGACGCGCAGGGGATCGCCTGCTCGACCGGCTCCGCCTGCTCGGCCGGGGTGGCCCAGCCCTCGCACGTGCTGCTCGCGATGGGCGCCGACGACGACCGTGCCCGCTCCTCGCTGCGCTTCACACTGGGCCACACCAGCACGCAGGCCGACATCGACGCCCTCATCGCGGCCCTCCCGGCGGCCGTCGACCGAGCCCGTCGAGCCGCCGCCCTCCGCACCCCCCGCTGACCCGCCCGCGGCCCCACCCCCTCTCCGGGTCGATCATGGAGTTGTGGTGGGTGGCAAAAGGTGCCTTTCGCTCGCTTCCGGGCACCACAACTCCATGATCGACGGGCTGGGTTCGTGGGGCGGCGGGGTTTTCGGGGCTGGTGGATAGGGTTGTCGTGGGGGAACGGACGGGAAGGGGAGTGGGTCAGTGAGGGTTCTGGCGGCGATGTCGGGCGGGGTTGACTCGGCCGTGGCGGCGGCGCGGGCGGTGGCTGCCGGGCATGACGTGACCGGCGTACACCTGGCGCTGGCCCGCAACCCACAGACCTATCGGACCGGGGCGCGCGGCTGCTGCACCCTGGAGGATTCCCGGGACGCCCGACGGGCGGCCGACGTGATCGGCATTCCGTTCTACGTGTGGGACATGGCCGACCGCTTCCACGAGGACGTGGTCGACGACTTCGTCGCCGAGTACGCCGCCGGCCGCACGCCGAACCCCTGCCTGCGCTGCAACGAGAAGATCAAGTTCGCGGCGGTGCTGGACCGGGCGGTGGCGCTGGGCTTCGACGCTGTGGTGACCGGGCACCACGCCCGCCTCGGCGCGGACGGGCTGCTGCGGCGCAGTGTCGACCTGGCCAAGGACCAGTCGTACGTGCTCGCCGTGCTCACCCGCGAGCAGCTCGACCGGTCGATCTTCCCGCTCGGTGACTCGACCAAGGCGCAGGTCCGTGCCGAGGCTGCCGAGCGTGGCCTGGCGGTGGCCGACAAGCCGGACTCACACGACATCTGCTTCATCGCCGACGGGGACACCCGCGGCTTCCTGGCCGGCCGGCTCGGTGAGGCGCCCGGCGACGTGGTGGACGCCTCCACCGGCGCGGTCGTCGGCAGTCACAGCGGCGCGTACGCGTACACGGTGGGGCAGCGTCGCGGGCTGCACCTGGACCGGCCCGCCCCGGACGGCCGGCCACGCTACGTGCTCTCCATCACGCCGAAGACCAACACGGTGACTGTCGGCCCGGCCGAGGCCCTGGAAGTGTCCGACGTGCACGCCTCACGTCCGGTCTGGACCGGCGGCGCCCGTCCGGACGCCCCGGTCGAGTGCGAGGTGCAGTTGCGCGCGCACGGTGACGTGGTGCCGGCGACCGTCGCCCTCGACGGTGACCGGCTGCACGCCGAGCTGCGCCGACCGGTACGCGGCGTCGCCGCTGGTCAGGCAGTGGTGGCGTACCGGCCGGACCCGGCCGGCGACGTGGTCCTCGGCTCCGCGACCATCACCGGCTGACCGCATGGCCTGGGTGGTCGCGGGATAGCCTTCGCCCGTGACAGATCAGGCGTGGCCCTGGCCGGCCGGCGCGGCAACCGGAATTGGTTCGCTGCCCGGCACCGACATCGGCGAGGCGCAGCGGGTGGTCCTCGGTGAGCTTCCCGAGCTGCCCCACCTGCCCGAGTTGCCGGCCCGTGGCCCCGGAGCGGACATGATCGGCCGGTCCGCGGGGCTGCTCGTCGAGCTGCCCGTCGAGGTGTACGCGGGGCGGTGGCGGGTCGCCCCACGCCCGGGCCGCGACCTGCGCCGGGCCCGTGACCTGATGGAACGCGACCTGGACCAGCTCGCCGAGCAGGCCGAGGGGTACGCCGGGCCGATCAAGGTGCAGGCCGCCGGCCCGCTCACGCTGGCCGCCTCCCTGGAGTTGCCGATCGGTGGCCGACTGTTGCGCGATCCCGGCGCGGTCCGCGACCTGACCGGCTCCCTCGCCGAAGGGCTGCGCGCGCACGTCGCGGCGGTCGCCCGCCGGCTGCCCCAGGCGTCGGTACTGCTGCAACTGGATGAGCCGTCACTGCCGACCGTGCTGGCCGGGCGGGTGCCGACCGAGAGCGGGCTGGGCGCGTACCGGGCGGTCGAGTCGGTGGACGCCGCCGCCCTGCTGCGCACGGTCGTCGAGGTGGTCGGCGTGCCGACACTGGTGCACTGCTGCGCCCCGGACGTGCCGCTGGAGCTGATCCGCTCCACCGGCGCCGTCGCGGTCGCCCTCGACCTGGATCTGGTCACCAAGCTCGACCCGCTGGGCGAGGCGATCGACGCCGGCCTCGGGTTGCTGGCCGGGGCCGCGCCGACCCGGCCGCCGTCGGCCGGTGCCGCGCCGACCTCCGCGCAGATCGCCGAACGGGTACGCCAGGTCTGGGACCGCCTCGGCTTTCCTCGCCGCCAGCTGGCCGAGCAGGTGGTGGTCACCCCGGCCTGTGGTCTCGCCGGCGCCACCCCGGAGTACGCGCGGACGGTTCTCGCGGCCTGCCGGGACGCCGGCCGGCGGCTCGCCGAGGACTGAGGTTTCCTGTCGTACCCGGTGGGCAGGATGACGGTCATGATTGGACAGCTTCGTTCAGTGGTGATCGACTGCCCGGATCCGCAGGCGTTGGCGGCGTTCTACGCCGAGCTGCTCGGCGTGCCTCTTGTCGAGGGCGACTCCGACGACGACTGGGTGGTGCTGGGCGGCCCACCCGGCCACCAGCCGCGCCTCGCCTTCCAACAGGCGCTCAACCTGCGCCCACCGGCCTGGCCGGATCCCGAGCGCCCACAGCAGTTCCACCTCGACGTGACAGTGGACGACATCGAGGCCGCCGAGAAGGCGGCGCTCGCGCTGGGTGCTCGGCGGCTGCCGGGCGAGGGTGAGGGCTTCCGGGTCTACGCCGATCCGGCCGGGCATCCGTTCTGCCTCTGTTGGGACTAGTGCGGGTTTCGGAGGTGTCGGTCGAGCCGACACTTCCGAAAGCACTTCCTGACCCCGCCGTGGGTTGCGGCGGCCGGGCATGATGGCCGCCGTGATCCACACCTCCGCGCTGCGCGCCTCCGGTTCGTTCTTCGGCCTCGCCTACGGTGACGCGCTGGGCAAGCCGACCGAGTTCCTGACCGTCGCCGAGATCGAGCGCCGGTACGGTCCGGCCGGCCCGCGTGAGCTGTCCGGCGAGCCGGCTCTGGTCACCGACGACACCCAGATGGCGCTGGCGGTGGGTTGGGCGCTGCGCGAGGCGCCGTCGTTCACGCCGGAGGCGGTCGAGCCACTGCTGCGGCGACGCTTCCTGGCCTGGGCGGTCAGCCCGGACAACAACCGTGCCCCGGGCATGACCTGCCTGCGCGCCTGTGCCGAGCTGAGCCGTGGGGTGTCCTGGCAGGAGGCGACGGTGGTCGGCTCGAAGGGCTGCGGGGCCAACATGCGGGTCACCCCGGTCGGGTTGCTCGACGTGGACCTCGACACGCTCGCCGGGTTGGCCCAGTTGCAGGCCGGGCTGACCCACGGCCACCCGACCGGGCTGGCCGCCAGCGAACTCACCGCGTACGCGGTCTTCGTGCTGCGCGGGGGCGTTTCGCTGCCCGAACTTCCCGCGGTGCTCACCGAGCGGGCACTGTCCCAGCGCCTGGTCTACTCCGAGCGGTGGTTGGGCGACCTCTGGCGGCGCGCCGGTTCCGGTTCTCCGCAGGAGTTCATCGCCCAGGGCTGGGACGAGTGCCTGGCGGTGCTGGGCCGGCTGACCACCACCCTGGCGCAGCCGGACGACGGCGGTGACCCGTGTCAGGCCACCGGGGAGGGCTGGGTGGCCGAGGAGGCGCTGGCCACCGCGCTGCTCTGCGCCGTACGACACGCCGACGACCCGGTGGCGGCGCTGGCCCGGGGCGCGACCACCGCCGGCGACTCCGACTCGATCGCCGCTCTGGCCGGTGCGTTCGTGGGCGCGGCCGTCGGCATGGCCGCCTGGCCGCGCGAGTGGGCCAACCGCATCGAGTACGCGGACCAGCTGGCCACGCTCGGCGCGACCTGGGACTGACCCGGCGCGGCCGGCCTTGAGCGGCGGCCGGCCCCGAGAGTGGTCAGGAGGTGGGGAGGTGACGCAGGCTGCGGACCTTTCGCCACAGGTCAGCGTCGCAGCGGCCGGCGTGGTCGGCGAAGGCGGCCGAGCTGAGTCGGATCGGCTCCGTGAGGCTGAGGTAGCTGTCGTGCTCCGCACCCGGGTCCCAGTCCGCTGTGGGAATCCGCACGTGGTCGTCCCGGTCGCTCTTGTCCTGGCTGGTGATCTTCAGGACGTCGGCGCCCCGGGAGTCGGCGCGCAGCACCAGACACGGGCGCACCTTTGACCCGCTGCCGTCGGCGTACGGCACGTCGGCCCACCAGATCTCGCCGGGCGCCGGGGTGTCGCCGTGCCGGTCGGTGTCGCGCGAGCGGGGCTTGGTGGACGGCCGTTCGGCGCCACGGGGCCGCGGCGGGGTGGAACGACTGCCACCGGTGCCGCCCCGACCCGGCCGGGTGCCCGGACGCCGGTTGGCCACCCGGTGCCGCCAACTGTTCCACGCCCAGCCGGCGGCCACCGCCAGCAGGATCGCCACAGCCCAGAGCAGTGTGTCGGGCATCCGTACCTCCGCGTTCCGGCGACCCGCCGGTCGCGCCGTCCGGCGATCCTTGCACGCCGCCGCCCGTACCGCCCGCCAACCACACCGCGGTCGCCCTGCCCGCGCCGATCTTGCGGTTTCGGTCGCCGAGATGCGGCGGAACGCCCCCTGTGCCGCGACGGCAGATGCACGATCGCGGGAAGGGTGGATCAACTGATCATGGGAGGCGGCTGAGGGCGGGGTCGATCCAGGCGCGGGCGGGCGCCGGATTGTCCCACCGGCCCGATACGGTGCCGGAGTAGCGTGATCAGGGAGGTCGCAGGCGTGTCCGAAGGTGGCGGTGTGTCCGAGGAGCAGATCGGTCAGCAGGTCAGCCCGGCGCAGGAGGCGGCGGCCGGGGCTGAGCCGACGCCGCAGGCCCGGGAGCGGCATGCCGCGCTCAGCCAGGAGTTGACCGAACACCAGTACCGCTACTACGTCCTGGACTCACCGACCATCCCCGACGCCGATTTCGATCGGCAGTTGCGCGAGTTGGAGGCACTGGAGGCGGAGTTTCCGGCGCTACGGACGCCCGATTCGCCGACCCAGCGGGTGGGCGGCACGTTCTCCACCGACTTCACGGCGGTCACCCATGCCGAACGGATGCTCTCCCTCGACAACGCCTTCGCCGACGAGGAGTTGGCGGCCTGGGCCGAGCGGGTCGAACGGGACGCGGGCGGCCCGGTGCCCTACCTGTGCGAGCTGAAGGTCGACGGGCTGGCGATCAACCTGACCTACGAGGACGGCCGGCTGGTCCGGGCCGCCACCCGCGGCGACGGGCGCACCGGTGAGGACGTCACGGCAAACGTGCGCAGCATTCGGGACGTGCCCAGCCAGCTCGTCCCGTCCGCCGAATTCCCGGACATCCCCGAGCTGGTGGAGGTCCGGGGCGAGATCTACTTCCCGATCGCCGCGTTCGCCGATCTCAACGCGGGTCTGGTGGAGCAGGGCAGGGCGCCCTTCGCCAACCCCCGCAACGCCGCCGCCGGCAGCCTGCGACAGAAGGATCCACGGGTCACCGCCACCCGGCCGCTGCGCCTGGTCGTGCACGGCATCGGCGCCCGCCGGGGGTTCCAGCCCACGGCACAGTCCGAGTCGTACGCGGCGCTCAAGTCGTGGGGGTTGCCGACCAGCGACCGGTGGCGGGTCGTCCCGGACCTGGCCGGCGTCGCGGAGTTCATCGCCTACTACGCCGAGCACCGGCACGACGTCGAGCACGAGATCGACGGCGTGGTGGTCAAGGTCGACCCGGTCTCCATCCAGGGCCGGCTCGGGTCGACCAGTCGTGCCCCCCGCTGGGCGATCGCCTTCAAGTACCCGCCGGAGGAGGTCACCACCAAGCTGCTCGACATCGACGTCAACGTGGGGCGCACCGGCCGGGTCACCCCGTTCGCCGTGCTCGAGCCGGTGCGCGTGGCCGGCTCCACAGTCGCGCTCGCGACCCTGCACAACGCCCGCGAGGTGGAGCGCAAGGGGGTGCTGATCGGCGACACCGTGGTGCTGCGCAAGGCCGGCGACGTGATTCCCGAGGTGCTCGGCCCGGTGGTCGACCTGCGGCCCGCCGATGCCCGGCCGTTCGTCATGCCCACCAGCTGCCCGGCCTGCGGCACCCCGCTCGCGCCGTCGAAGGAGGGCGACGTGGACATCCGTTGCCCCAACACCCGCAGCTGCCCGGCGCAGTTGCGGGAGCGGGTGTTCCACCTCGCCGGCCGGGGTGGGTTCGACATCGAGGTGCTCGGCTACAAGGGCGCGGCCGCCCTGCTCGACGCGGAGATCATCAGCGACGAGGGCGACCTCTTCCACCTCGACGCCGAGCAGTTGTCCCGGTCGCCGTTCTTCGTCAACAAGGACGGCAGCCTGGGCAGCAACGCCACCAAGTTGCTGGACAATCTCGCCGTCGCCCGGGAACGGGACCTGTGGCGGGTGTTGGTGGCGCTCTCCATCCGGCACGTCGGTCCGACCGCGGCCCAGGCGCTCGCCCGGCACTTCCGCTCGATGGACGCCATCGACGCGGCCACCGAGGAGGAGCTGTCCTCCGTCGACGGCGTCGGGCCGACCATCGCGGCCAGCATCCGGGAGTGGTTCGCTGTGGACTGGCACCGCGAGGTGGTCCGCAAGTGGGCCGAGGCCGGCGTACGGATGGCCGAGGAGGCGGTCGACGAGGGGCCGCGCCCGTTGGAGGGGATGACAGTGGTGGTCACCGGCACACTCGCCGGCTATTCGCGCGACCAGGCCGCCGAGGCCGTGCAGAGCCGGGGCGGCAAGGTCAGCGGGTCGGTCTCCAAGAAGACGAGCTTCGTGGTGGTGGGGGACAACCCCGGGTCGAAGGCCGACAAGGCCGCCAGTCTCAAGGTGCCGGTGCTCGACGAGGACGGGTTCCGGCTCCTGCTGGACGCGGGCCCGGACGCCGCCCGGGACGTCGCCCAGCTGGGCGGCTGACCCCGCCGGCGGCTGGCCGGGGCGACTGGCCGCGTATACCAACTTAATTACGACTACGACCGATTCGTGACTGTCATACCGGGAAACTGGGGGCCGAGGGCGTTTCATTGGGTCACGGCGTGCGCACCGGCACGCCGATGGTCGGTCGGGAGGTGTGGTGGAGGTCGCCGACCCACGCAACTCGCTTCCTGCGGGACGGGTCGCACCGTTCGCCGCCTTCGTCGCCGGCATCCTGGCGGTCGCCGCGCTGACCGCCGCCGTTCCACTCGCGACGCTCCCCGGTGAGGTGTCCCGGCTGCCGGTGGCGTTCTGGACGATGGCCGCGCTCGCCGTGGTCTGCGACGCGCGTCCGTTCGTGCCACCGGGGCGCCGGCAGACGTCGGCCGTGTTCCCGTCCACCTGCTTCACCTTCGCGATCCTGCTCGGCTGGGGTCTCGGTCCGGCGGTGGTGGTGCAGGCGGTGGGCGTCGTCGTCTCGGGCTGGCGGATGCGGCACGCCGCGTGGCGCACGGCGTTCAACGTCGGCCAGTACGCGTGCGCCCTCGCCGCCGCGTACGGGGTGATCCAGCTCGGCTCGGGCACCATCTTCTCCGGCGGGCGGTTGCACTGGACCGACGTGGCCGCCGTCGGCGGTGCCGCGCTGGCCTGGTTCGTCGTCAACTACGGGTTGGTCAGCTGGGCGGTGCGGCTGCGGTTCGGGGACCGCTGGTGGCCCAACGTCCGCCAGGGCCTCGGCTTCGAGTTGCTCTCCACCGGCTCACTGCTGCTGCTCGCTCCGGTGCTGGTCGCCGCGGCGCGGGTCAGCGCCGCGCTGATCCCGCTGGTGCTGGTGCCGCTCTTCGCCGTCTACCGGATGGCGCGGTTGACGAACGAACAGCAGCACCTCGCCGCCGCCGACCCGCTGACCGGGCTGCCCAACCGCAAGGCCCTGCTGGCCGAGGTGGCGGAGCAGGTGCACCTGCATGCCGAGCGGACCGCCCGTGGTGAACCCGACGGGCAGCTCGCGCTCCTGCTGATCGACCTGGACCGTTTCAAGAACGTCAACGACGCCCTCGGGCACGCCGTCGGCGACCGGCTGCTGGTCGAGGTCAGCGCCCGGCTCACCGACATGCAGCCCCGACCACAGATGATCGCCCGGCTCGGCGGTGACGAGTTCGCCATCGTGATGACCGGGCTGACCCACGTCGGTCAGGCGCGGGAGTTGGCCGACCGGGTGGTTCAGGCGCTGGCCGAGCCGGTGCCGCTCGACGGGCTGCCGCTGGACGTGGGCGGGTCGATCGGGATCGCCCTCTTCCCGGAACACGGCGAGGACTTCGCCACCCTGATGCGCCACGCCGACGTCGCGATGTACGACGCCAAGCACCGCAACGACACGGTGGCCGTGTACGCCCCGGAGTCCGACCACAACTCGGCCGAGCGACTCGGCCTCCTCGCCGACCTGCGTCGCGTACTGGAGACCAGCCCTTCGGCCGAGGGGCCGTTCGATGCCGACGCCGACGTCGAGTCGCCAGGTCAGGGCCAGGGCGAGGGTGCGCAGCCGGACGGCACCGGCCGGCACGGTGTGCCGGGCGACGCCGAGCGGACGGCCGACGTACCCCTTGTCGTGTCGGCGGAGGTGCGCGGCGGTGACGGGGCGGCGCTGCCCACCGGCGCCCCGGCCGAGGGCGCGCTGCCCACCGCGGCGCCGGGCCGGTCCGTGCCGGCGGCGGACCCGGCGTCGACGCTCGCCCCGGCACCACCGGGAGCTGGCCGGTGGTGGGCACGCCGTCGGCGCACCGACGCCGAGCTGGTGCACTCCGATGAGCTGATCAACCGGATCGCCACCGGAGCCGACCCGATCCGGGGTCGCAACGCTCGTGCCACTGTCGGCGGCACCCGTTCCGGGCCGGCCCGGGAGCGGCGCGTCGGCGGGATCGGTCGGCGGTCCCCGAACGGGAGCGCGGTGGGCAAGGGTCGCACCGGGGGGCGGCGGGACGTCGGCCCGGGTGCGCTCGGGCAGCCGCTGGAACCGACCGGGTGGGCGCACGCGGACGACGAGACGGCCGACGACGCCGGGGAAATCACCATGTACTACCAGCCGCAGATCGCCATCGCGACCGGCGAGGTGGTCGGCGTCGAGGCCCTGCTGCGGTGGCGGCACCCCCTGCGGGGCATGGTCGACCCGGAGGAACTGATCCGGGTCGCCGAGCAGAGCGCCGTGATGCGACTGCTCACCCGTCGTGTCGTCGACGACGTGGTGGAGCAGCTCGCCAAGTGGTCGGCGGCCGGCATCAGCCTGCGCGCCGCGCTGAACGTGAGCGTGCGCGACCTGCACACCGGCGAGATCGCCGACCAGATCGCCGACCGGCTGGCCCGCTACGGGGTGCCGGCCGAGCGGCTTCAGGTCGAGATCACCGAGGGCGCATTGATGGCCGACCCGCGTCGGGTGCTGGCCACCATCTCCCGACTGCACCGGATCGGCGTGGCCATCGCGCTGGACGACTTCGGCACCGGTTACTCCTCGCTCCAGCACCTGCGCCGGTTGCCGCTGTCCGAGGTGAAGGTGGACCGCTCGTTCGTCCTCGGCATGGCCGACGACGCCGACGACGCGGCGATCGTCCGGTCGATGATCGAGCTGGCCGGCGCGCTGGGGCTGCGGGTGGTCGCCGAGGGTGTCGAGGACGAGCGGACCTGGCGGATGCTGCACGCCGCCGGCTGCGACGCCGCTCAGGGCTGGTTCTACGCCCGGCCGATGCCGGCCGAGGAGTTGGTCACCTGGCTGGCCCGGTACCGGCCGGTCCGCCCGACCGGCGGGCACCCACAGCCGGATGTCGCCCGCCGCCCCACCCGCTGACCCGGCACGAGGGTCGCTGGAGGGGGAGTCGGGGACGCGGCACCGGAGCGGAACAATAGACTCGCTCCGGTCACCGCGTGTCACGCTCCACCTGTCGCGCGGCCGGCACATCGCCCGACCAGCAGGAATTCAGAAGGGGGCACGGATGGCCGCCATCTCCCGCGAGGAGGTCGCGCACCTGGCGCGCCTGTCGCGGCTCGCCGTCACCGAGGAGGAGCTGGACACGTTCGCCGGCCAGCTCGACGTGATCCTCCAGGCGGTCGCCCAGGTCGGCGAGGTCGCCGCCGCGGACATCCCGCCGACCTCGCACTCGGTGCCGCTGACCAACATCTTCCGCGAGGACGTCGTCACGCCGTGCCTGACCCCGGAGGAAGCGCTGTCGGGCGCGCCCGACGCCGAGGACCAGCGGTTCCGCGTACCGCGGATCCTGACCGAGGATGTGGCCTCATGAGCGAGCGGCAGCGAGCGAATCAGCAGTGCAGCGCCGTGGTGCCTCATGGCGTCGCGGAGCGAAGCGGAGTGACGGCATGAGCGATCTCATCAGCATGACCGCGACGGAGATCGCGGCCCTGGTCGCGGGGGGCGAGACCTCCGCGGTCGAGGTGACCCAGGCGCACCTGGACCGGATCGCCGCTGTCGACGACCGGGTGCACGCCTTCCTGCACGTCGACACCGACGGCGCGCTCGCCGCGGCCCGCGCGGTGGACGAGCGCCGGGCCGCCGGCGAGGAGCTGGGCCCGCTCGCGGGTGTGCCGGTCGCGGTCAAGGACGTGCTCGCCACCCGGGGCGTACCGACCACCGTGGGGTCGAAGATCCTGGAGGGCTGGCGCCCGCCGTACGACGCGACGATCGTGCAGCGGCTGCGGGATGCCGGCACGGTGATGCTCGGCAAGACCAACATGGACGAGTTCGCGATGGGCTCCTCCACCGAATACTCGGCGTACGGCCCGACGCACAACCCGTGGGACCTGAGCCGGATCCCGGGTGGCTCGGGTGGTGGCAGCGCCGCCGCGCTGGCCGCGTACGAGGCGCCGCTGGCGATCGGCTCGGACACCGGCGGCTCGATCCGCCAGCCCGGAGCGGTCACCGGCACCGTCGGCGCCAAGCCCACCTACGGCGGCACCTCCCGTTACGGGCTGGTGGCCTTCTCCTCGTCGCTGGACACTCCCGGCCCGTGTGCCCGGACGGTGCTCGACGCGGCCCTGCTGCACCAGGTGATCGGCGGGCACGACCCGCGTGACTCCACCTCGATCCCGCAGCCGGTGCCGGACGTGGTGGCGGCGGCGAAGCTCGGCGCTACCGGTGACCTGACCGGCGTGCGGCTCGGCATCGTGAGCGAGTTCGTCGGCGAGGGTGCCGAGCCGGGGGTGATGGCGGCGTTCCGTGAGTCGGTCGACGCACTGACCAAGATGGGCGCCGAGGTCGTCGAGGTGTCCTGCCCGACGTTCGCGTACGCCCTGCCGGCGTACTACCTGATCGCCCCGAGTGAGTGCTCCTCCAACCTGGCCCGGTTCGACGGCGTCCGGTTCGGCCTGCGGGTCGGCGACGACGGCAACCGGTCGCTGGAGGAGGTCATGTCGCTGACCCGGGAGGCCGGCTTCGGCCCGGAGGTCAAGCGCCGCATCATGATCGGCACGTACGCGCTGTCGTCGGGTTACTACGACGCGTACTACGGGCAGGCGCAGAAGGTTCGGACGCTCATCACCCGGGACTTCACTGCCGCGTTCGAGCGGGTCGACGCGCTGATCTCGCCGACCACCCCGTCGGTGGCGTTCCCGATGGGCGCGCGGACCGCCGACCCGTACCAGATGTACCTGGCCGACCTGTACACGATTCCGACGAACCTGTACGGCGGGCCGGGCATCTCGGTGCCGTGTGGGCTCTCCGAGGGGCTGCCGGTCGGTCTCCAGGTGATGGCCCCGACGATGGCCGACGACCGGATGTACCGGGTCGCCGCCGCGTTGGAGTCCGCCGTCGGCACGTTCACCCCGCCGACGCTCTAGACCGGAACCGCATCGGCGCCGAGGGACATGTCCCTCGGCGCCGATCGCGTGTCTGGACGGGTTGGGCGTCGATCAGGGCTGGCTCGGCGGCCCGGCGAGGTAGCGGCGGGCCTCCCGCAGACCACGCCAGCGATACCAGGCCGCACCCATCATGAGCAGGATCAGCACGACGGCCAGCCCGCGGGTGAACGGGTTGACCGTGTTCACCAGGGCCGGCACCTGAATGAGGGCGACCACCGCGAACAGCAACAGCAGCCAGCGCTGGCCGACTCGGAGTCGGGCCTCCGTGCGAGCCAGCGCGTCCAGACGAGGGTCGTCGGCGGATCCGTCGCGCAACGCCTGCGTGATCCGCCGCCTCGTCGCCGGGTCGGCACCGGCCGTCCGGGGCATCCGCCTGATCAGCCGGCGGCCGAAGACGAGGGCGACGACCGCGCCGACCAGCGACGGGATGAGTATCAGCCCGAACGCTGCGAGGAGATCGGACCCCCCGGTCTCGCCGTCGACCATTGCGGCGCTGCCCATTGCGGCGGTGGCGACCACGACGACCGCGGCGACGACGTACGTGCTGCGACGGTGTCGCCCCTGCGTCACCTGCCCGTCTGCGGCGACACGTTCCCCGGTGGTCACGGCCGCCCCTGATTCCGACGCCGCCGGTTCACCAGGTGCACGACGGCGTACGCGATCGCCACCGCCACCACCCCGGGCAACACCAGGCTGATCACCAACTCGGCGGCCGTGTCCGGCTGGCGGTCCTCCCCGGAGGCGAACCAGCTGACCAGGGTCACGACGACGGCCACCGCCCACACCGCGAGCACCCCGACGAGCACCGGCCGGACCTGCATTCCTGGCTCTCTCCCCGTATTCGTCATTGTCGCTCCGTACCCCGCTGTCGGTAACGCCACGCACGCCGGACGAAACCCGGCCGAGGATTGATCGGGCAACCCCATTAGGCTGGACAGGTTCTGTCCCGGATCGCGCCTGGAGCGTCTCATGACCACGACACTGCCCGCGTACGACGAGGTCGTTGCGCGCTTCGAACCGGTGATCGGCCTGGAGACCCACGTCGAGCTGGGCACGAACACCAAGATGTTCTGCGGTTGCCCGACCGACTTCGGCGGAGAGCCGAACACCCGGGTCTGCCCGGTGTGCCTGGGCCTGCCCGGTTCGCTGCCGGTGGCCAACAAGGCGGCCATCGAGGCGATCATCCGGATCGGCCTGGCGTTGAACTGCTCGATCGCCGAGTGGTGCCGGTTCGCCCGGAAGAACTACTTCTACCCGGACATGCCGAAGAACTTCCAGATCAGCCAGTACGACGAGCCGATCTGCGTCGACGGTTACCTGGACGTCGAGGTCAACGGCGAGACGGTCCGGATCGAGATCGAGCGGGTGCACCTCGAGGAGGACACCGGCAAGTCGCTGCACGTCGGCGGCGCCACCGGCCGCATCCAGGGCGCGACGGAGTCGCTGGTCGACTACAACCGGGCCGGCATCCCGCTGGTCGAGATCGTCACCAAGCCGATCACGGGCACCGGTGCGCTCGCCCCCGACGTGGCCAAGGCGTACGTCACCGAGCTGCGCGACGTGATCCGCACCCTCGGCGTGTCCGACGTGCGGATGGAGGAGGGTTCGCTGCGCTGCGACGTGAACACCTCGCTCAACCTGCCGGGCGCGGAGTGGGGCACCCGTACCGAGACCAAGAACGTCAACTCGCTGCGGTCGGTGGAGCGGGCGGTCCGCTCGGAGATGCTGCGGCAGGCGTCGGTGCTGGACGCGGGCGGCCGGATCACCCAGGAGACGCGCCACTTCCACGAGGACACCGGTGACACCACCCCGGGTCGCTCGAAGGAGACCGCCACCGACTACCGGTACTTCCCCGAGCCGGATCTGGTGCCGATCGCCCCGGACCCGGCCTGGGTCGCCGAGCTGAAGGCCGCCCTGCCGGAGCTGCCCCGGGTGCACCGGCGTCGGCTTCAGGAGCGGTGGGGCCTGTCCGACCTGGACATGCAGTCGGTGCTGAACGCCGGCGCGGTCGAGCTGATCGAGGCCACCGTGGCCGCCGGCACCACCCCGGCCGCGGCCCGCAAGTGGTGGCTGGGTGAGCTGTCCCGCCGGGCCAACGAGAGCGGCGTGGAGCTGGCCGAGATCGGTGCCACCCCCGCCCAGGTCGCCGAGCTTCAGGGGCTTGTCGACGCAGGCAAGCTCAACGACAAGATGGCCCGCACGGTGCTGGAGGGCGTGGTCGACGGCGAGGGCTCGCCCACCGAGATCATGGCCAACCGGGGCCTGGAGGTCGTGTCGGACACCGGCGCGCTCACCGCGGCCGTGGACGAGGCGATCGCCGCGAACCCCGGCATCGCCGACAAGATCCGCAGTGGCAAGGTCGCGGCGGTCGGCGCGCTGGTCGGCGCTGTCATGAAGACCACCCGGGGTCAGGCCGACGCGAAGACCCTGCGTGAGCTGATCCTGGAGCGCCTCGGCGTCCAGGGCTGACACCCACCCGGAGCACGCCGCCGCCGCGACCCGGCGGCGGCCTGCCGCCACCCCCTGCCCACTACGCGGCCACCCCGCACCCCTCGCGCGGGCGTCAACGGCGACGCCTGGATGGAGCCACCGTGACCACCGTGACCCAGCACGACCTCGATGTCCTCGACGAGATCCAGCAGCGGGTGCTCTGGCTCGCCACCCGGATCGTGGACGCCGCCAACCATGACCGGACCACCGGCGACGGTGTGAAGGTCGGCGGCCACCAGGCGTCCAGCGCCTCCCTGGTCACGGCGATGACAGCGCTCTGGTTCGCGCACCTGGACGCCGAGGACCGGGTCGCGGTGAAGCCGCACGCGTCCCCGGTGTTCCACGCCATCCAGTACCTGCTCGGCAACCTGGACCGCTCCTACCTGCCCCGGCTGCGGGCCCGTGGCGGCCTCCAGTCGTACCCGTCGCGCACCAAGGACCCGGACGCTGTGGACTTCTCCACCGGTTCGGTCGGCCTGGGGGCGGCGGCGCCGCTCTTCGCCGCCGCCACCCGGCGCTACGTCGACGCGCACTTCGGGGCCCGCCCGCACTCCCGGTTCGTGGCGCTGATCGGCGACGCCGAGCTGGACGAGGGCAACATCTGGGAGGCGGTGGCCGACCCGGCGACCACCGGGCTGGGCAACGTCATGTGGCTCGTCGACTTCAACCGCCAGTCGCTGGACCGGGTGATTCCCGGCATCCGGATCAACCAGTGGCGGGGCCAGTTCGAGGCGGCCGGCTGGCACGTCGTGGAGGTCAAGTACGGCCGCCGGCTCGCCGAGGCGTACGCCCGGCCGGGCGGCGAGGCGCTGCGCGACTGGATCGACGCGATGCCCAACGAGCAGTACCAGTCGCTGTTCGGGCTGGCCGGCCCGGCGCTGCGCAAGCAGTTCCTGGACGGGGCGCCCGCCGAGGTGGGCGCGTTCGTGGAGAGCATCGACGACGAGGAGCTCGGCCCGCTCGTCACCGACCTGGGCGGGCACGACCTCCAGGTTGCTGGACGCGTACGCCCAGTGCGACGCGGTCACCGACCGGCCCAGCGTCGTCTTCGCGTACACGGTGAAGGGTTGGGGTCTGCCCATCGCCGGCAACCCGCGCAACCATTCCGCGCTGCTCAGCTCGGAGCAGGTCGACACGCTGCGCGCCGCGCAGGGGTTGACCGCCGACACCGAGTGGGACCGCCTCGACCCGGCGTCACCCGCCGGGATCCAGGCCGGCGCCCGCCGGGAGGCGCTGTCCCGCGCGCCGCGCGAGCGCGCGCTGGGCGTCACCGTTCCGGAGAGCACCGGAGTACGCGCCAACAAGCCGATCTCCACGCAGGAGGCTTTCGGTCGGGTGCTGGTGGACCTGGCGCGGGACCGGGAGGTGGGCCGCTACCTGGTCACCACCGCCCCGGACGTGGCCACCTCCACCAACCTCGCCGGGTTCATCAACAAGACCGGGGTGTTCGCCCCCACCGAGCAGCGTTCCTGGACCGAGGACCGGATGCTGCGCTGGACGGAGAGCCCCGCCGGGCAGCACATCGAGCTGGGCATCTCGGAGATGAACCTGTTCCTGCTGCTCGGCCAGCTCGGGCTGTCCTGGGACCTGTCCGGGCAGCCGCTGCTGCCGGTGGGCACTGTCTACGACCCGTTCGTGCTGCGCGGCCTCGACGCCTTCCTGTACGGCACCTACTCCGGCTCCCGGTTCGTGGTGGCCGGCACCCCGTCCGGCATCACCCTCGCCCCGGAGGGCGGTGCCCACCAGTCCACGATCACCGCGTCGGTCGGCCTGGAGCTGCCCGGGGTGACCTTCATCGAGCCGGCGTACGCGGCCACCCTCGACTGGCTGCTCTGCGACGCGCTCGGTCAGATCGCCGGTGGGCCGGCCCCGGCCGCGACCGCCGCACCCGCCGAGGACGGCGCGTACTACTTCCGGTTGAGCACCCGACCGCTGGCCCAGGCACCGTTCGAGGCGGCCCGGGCCCGGCTCGGCGACGCGGTGCTGCGTCGGCAGGTCGTCGCCGGGGCGTACCGGCTGGTCGACGCGCACCAGGCGTACCCGCACCTGGTCGACGCCCCGGTGGTGCAGTTGGCCGCCTCCGGCGCGGTCCTGCCCGAGGTGCTGGCCGCCGCCGCGGAACTGGCCGACGAGGGCATCGCCGCGCACGTCGTGGACGTGACCTCGCTGGACCGGCTCTACCGGGCCTGGCAGCGCACCCTGCGCCAGGGCGTACGGACGGCCACGGTGCCCAGCGTGCCGGGCGCGCTGCGGTCCGCGTTCGCCGATCGGGTGCCGGTGGTGACAGTGCACGACGCGGCGTCGCACGCGATGGCCTGGCTCGGTTCGGCGGTCGGCGCACCGGCGGTGCCGCTCGGGGTGGACGAGTTCGGCCAGTCCGGCAGCGTCGCCGAGCTGTACGAACTGCACGACCTGCTGCCCGGCAGCATCGTCAACGCCGCACTGGCCGCCATCGCCCTCCGCTGACCCGTCGGCGCCCGCCGGTCCGCTGGCGGGCGTCGACGTCGGCTCAGCCGGTCGGTGTGGGCGTGGGTGTGGCGGGGTCACCGCCACTCGGCGTGGGTGTGGGTGTGGCGGGGACGCCGGCGGTCGGGTTCTCCACCAGGCGTCGTTCCAGGTTGACCTGGGCCTGCCCGGTGCCGCCGACGGTGATGGTGTCGTACGCCTGGAGCAGCTTCTGCTGGTCGAGGTAGAGCACGCTCATCGACAGCGGGGTGGGCTTTTCGCCCTCCAGGCCGCGCAGCCCGGCGCCGCCGGTGGAGCCCTCCACCATCAGCGTGGTGGGCCGCTGCCCGGGCGCCTGCGGCAGCTCGGTGACCTGCCGGGAGTGGGTGTGCCCGGCCAGCACCAGCGGGCAGGTGCCGGCGAGCGGCCCGGCCGACGCCGGGTCGTGCACGAGCGCGATGTCGACCGGTCGCGGTGAGCTGCGGACCGTCGCGGCGAGCTGGTTGCCGGCCCCGATCACCTGGTCGGCCACCTGCTGGGTCAACCCGCTGCCGGCCGGGGAGGTGTTCTTGTCCGGGGTGAAGCGCGGGTCGCCGATGCCGGCGATGGTCAGCCCGGCGACGGTCGTGGTCGTGTTGTTCAACACGATGGCGTTCGGCTGGCGGGCCACAGCGGCGGCGGTCTTGCCGGAGTCGTGGTTGCCCCTGATGAAGACGTACGGCTTCTTCAGCAGGCCGATCGAGGCGACGAAGGAGGCCTCCGGTTCGCTGCCCCAGTCGGTGATGTCCCCGGTGTCGATCACCACGTCGATGCCGAACTGCTCCACCACCGTCCGGATCAGCTGCCAGCCGGTCGGGTTGAGGTGCATGTCGGAGACGTGCAGCACCCGGGTGGTGCCCGGGGTCGGCTCCAACAGGGGTAGCGCCGAGACGGTGGTGTAGAGCTGGCTGACGTTTCCGACCAGGCGCTGCAACTGCTCCGCGTACTTGGTGTAGTCGTTGGCGATCCGGCGGGCGTCACCGACGATGGCCGGCGCGTTGACCAGCAGCCCCTCGTAACGTGGTTCCTCGATGGCCTGCGGACGAACTGTCGCCGCCGCCGTGCCGAGGCTGCTGGCGGTGACCAGCAGCGCCAGCCCACCCGCCCAGGCGGTGCGTCGGACGTCGCGGAAGATCAGCCCGGCCAGGATCAACGTGACCAGCACCGATGCGCCGAGGGTACGCAGGCCGAGGCGCATCACCCCGGAGCGGACGTCCTCCACGGCGCTCTGGCTGGCCCGGCTGATACTGGCCGGGTCGTCGATCAGCGCCTCGGTGCGCCCCTGGTCGAGGGCGCCCAGCCGGACGGTGAGATGGGTCGGCCCGTCGTGGCTGTCGAGCAGCAGCGCGCCGAGCGGCGGGATGTCGACGGTGGTGCCGCCGTCCCGGGCGGGGGAGATGCTGAGATTGGCCCGGAACGGGCCGATGTCGGTGCTCACCTGGCCACCGGCCAGCACCCCGAGCACAGCCCCGGCCAGGGCCACGGCGAGGACGGCGACGATCAGCCCGAGGCGGCGCAGCGGGCCGGCGGCGCCGACCCACCAACCCGTCGGGCGCGGCTGATCGTCGCCGGTCACCGGGTCGCCCCGGTCATCGGCGTCGTCGTGCCGCTCGTCGCGTTGCCCGTCCATGCTGAGAGTCTGACCTGCCCGTCGGAAGATCTTGGCAAACCTGAACGGATGGTGACGCGATCAGCTGCGTCCGCCGTCACCACCCGCGAAGACCACCCGCAGGAGCCGGTCGTCGTCGCCCGCCGGGTCGCCCCGGCCGTCGTGGTTGGAGGTGCTCACCCAGAGCGACCCGTCCGGTGCCGCGGCCACCGCACGCAGCCGACCGTAGCGGTTGGTGAGCAGCTCACTGGGCTGACCGAGCAGGGTGCCGGTGTCGGTCAGCTCCATCACCCAGAGGCGCTTGCCGCGCAGGCAACCGGTGACCAGCAGCCGGTCCGTGGCGGCCAGACCGGAGCAGGACGCGTCCGACGTCGCCCACTGGGCGATCGGGTCGGTGAACCGCTTGTCGCCGGCCTGACCCTCGACCTCCGGCCAGCCGTAGTTGCCGCCCTTGGTGATCTGGTTGATCTCGTCCCAGGTGTTCTGGCCGAACTCGACGGCGTACATCCGCTTCGCGGCGTCCCAGGCGAAACCCTGGACGTTGCGGTGCCCCAGGGACCAGACCGCGGAGTTCGGGTACGGGTTGCCGGCGGCGGGCTTGCCGTCCGGGGTGATCCGGAGGATCTTGCCGCCGAGGCTCTTCACGTCCTGGGAGAGGGGGCGCTGGCCGGCGTCACCAGTGCTGACGTAGAGCTGCTTGTCCGGGCCGAAGCCCAGCCCACCGCCGTTGTGCACGTTGGCCTTGGGGATGCCGGTGAGGATCGGCGTGGGCTGCCCGCCGAGCCGCAGCCGGGCGACCCGGTTGTCCCGCTCGGTGGTGTAGTAGACGAACACCGTCTGGTCCCGGGCGTAGTCGGGGGAGACGGCGATGCCGAGCAGCCCACCCTCGCCCGCCGCCGCCACGTCGGGGATGGTCTGGAGCGGGCGGACCCGCAGCCCGTCCGGCCCGGACTCGGGCCCGACCTGAAGGATCCGGCCGTTGTCCCGTTCGGTGACCAACGCGCCGCCGTCCGGCAGGAAGGCGATCGCCCACGGCACCCGCAGACCCTTGGCGAGCACTGTCGCCACCGCCTGCTGGCCGGCGCCGCCAGGGTTCGCCGACGCGGACGGGGTCGGCAGGTTGGGCGGTTCGCCGGCCGGGTCGGGCTCCGGCTCGCCGAAGCTGCAACCGGCGGTGAAGAGCAGCGCCGCGCAGGACGCCGCGAGGGCCACCCGGAGGCGGTGGATGCGAGGGTACGGGGGACGGGCGCTCACCCGGCCCAGGGTAGCCCGCCGCACGACCCGGCCGGGCCCGTCGAGATGCAACGTGTGCCGACTGGACCCGCCCGAGGTCGACGGTGGACCGCTCACCGAGCCCGTACGGCCAGCAGAGCGGTGTCGTCCTCACGATGCGTGATCGAGGCGAGCAGCAGATCGCACAGGTCGTCGAGGGGCAGCGTGTCGGTGCCGGACAGTCGGCCCGCCAACTCGGCCAGCCCCTCGTCGATCGAGCGGTCCCGCCGTTCGATCAGCCCGTCGGTGTAGAGCAGCAGGGTGTCGCCGGTGGCCAGGCTGGTCGAGCGGCTGCTCCGCGGCGACGGACGGGCCAGGCCGAGCAGCGGCTCCGGTGTGCCCTGAAGGACCTCGACCGCCCCGCCGACGCGGACCACCAGGGCCGGGGGGTGCCCGGCGTTGGACCAGGTCATCTCGTGCACACCGGCGCGCTGCGGACGGATCCGGACCAGCGTCGCGGTGGCTGCCGTCGACAGTCGCAGGCCGCGGATCGCGTCATCCAGGTCGGTCATCAGCGCCCCGACCTCGTCCGATCGACTGAAGGCGTTTCCGCGCACCAGGTTGCGCAGCTGGCCCATGGTCGCGGCCGCCTCGATGTCGTGCCCGGCGACGTCCCCGATCGCCGCGATCACGTCGCCGTCGGGCTGTACGAAGGCGTCGTACCAGTCGCCGCCCACCTCCACCCGGTCGGCCGCCGGCTGGTAGCGGGCCGCCAGCTCCATCTCCGCCACCACCGGCAGTCGGGGCAGCATGCTGTGTTGCAGGACCTCGGCGACGTGCCGCTGCTCGCCGTACATCGAGCTGTTGCCGACGGCCTGGCCGGCCCGGCGCCCGAGGTCGACAGCGGTGAGCAGGTCACGGTCGTCGAACGCCTGACGTTGGGAGTCGTTGACGAGGGTGATCGCCCCCAGCACCGTGCCGCCGACGCCCCGCACCGGCACGCTCAGGTAGGAGGCGATGCCCAGCCGACTGGCGATGGTGGCCATCTCCGGGTCTGTGGTGCCCCTCGTCACGTCGGCCAGGGACGCCACGCTGCCGAGCCGGGGCTGGCCGGTCCGGAGCACCGTCCGGATGATCGACTCGGGGCTCAGCCCGGTGCGCAGCATGTCGCCGAAGCGGTCGACGTCCGCCGCGCGGGCCGGGTCCCGGTGCACCGAGACCACCTCGCGGGGCAGGCCGGTCGGCCCGATCAGGGTGAGCAGGCACCAGTCGGCGAGCAGCGGCACCATGGCGGCGGCGAGCCGGCGCAGCGCGGTGCCCACGTCCAGGGTGCCGGCCAGCGTCTCGCTCACTCCGGCCAGCAGCTCCAGCCGCTCGTGTGCCTGCACGGCCCGTCGCTGGGCCTCCTGCGCGCCGTCGAGCGCGATCCGCAGTCGCAGCTCCGACGAGCAGGCGGCGGCCAGGTCGGACAGGGTGCGCAGCTGCGCTGCCGTCCAGGCGCGGGGCTTGCTGTCGATGGCGCAGAGCGAGCCGAGCACCCGTCCGGCCAGGTCGGTCAGCGGCATCCCGGCGTACGCGACCACGCCGAGATCCTCGATGGCCAGGTTGTCCCGGACGCGGGGGTAGAGCCGGGCGTCCGGCAGCACCATCGGCACCTCGATGTCCACCACGTGCTGACAGAACGAGTGGCTCAGCGGGGTCTGGCGGCGCTCCGACCAGGGCTCCGGCAGCCCGACAGCGCCCGGGAAGAACTGCCGGTCGGCGGAGACCAGGGAGACCAGCGCGACCGGCACGTCCAGCAGGTCGCTGACCAGCCGCGCGAACCTGTCGAACGCCTCGTCCGGGGCGGCGTCGAGCCCGGTGTCGGCGAGCGCGCGCAGCCGCTCCGGGTCGCCGAGCACCGAAGGTGGCGCGATCGAACCCCGGGTGGGGCCGGGGGAGCCGTCGGTCATCGAGCACCTGTCTGCCGGGACGGAGGACGGCCGGCCCTCCGACCTTTCTTATACCTCGTTCGGGTCGGAGTCGAACATCGGTGTGCTGAGTCTCGCCCGCCCCGGCCCCACACGCCATCCCCCGGGACGCCGGTTCGCCGCCGTGCCCGCACCGGCCGCGGCGTCGAGGACTATCGTCGGCGGACGTGAAGGTATGGATTCCGCACCAGGCCGGCCTGAACCTCCTGGGCGAGCTGCCCGCAGACGTGACGGTGGAGGTCTTCGAGCAGACCGACCGGATGCCGTCCGAGGCGGCCGACGTCCGCTTCTGGGTGCCGCCGTTCCTGGGTGGCTCGGACGCGACGGCGGTGCTGCGGGAGCTGCCCGACCTGGCGGTGGTGCAGTTGCTCTCCGCCGGAGCGGACGCCTGGGCCGGCCGGACACCGCCGGCTGTCACCCTCTGCGATGCCCGGGGCGTGCACGACCCCTCCACCGCCGAGTGGGTCGTCACCGCGATCCTCACCCAGCTGCGGGCGTTCCCGGCGTTCGTCCGCGCGCAGGCCGAGCGGCGCTGGACGTACGCGGAGAACACCCCGACCGACGAGCTGACCGGCAAGCGGGTGCTCATCATCGGCGCCGGCTCGATCGGCGCCGCCGTACGCGACCGGCTCGCCCCCTTCGACGTGAGCTTCACACTGGTCGCCAGGACGGCACGCCCGGAGCAGGGAGTGCACGCCGTCGAGGAACTGCCCCGGCTGCTGCCCGACGCGGACGTGGTGGTGGTGCTGGTGCCGCTCACCGACCAGACCCGTGGCCTGATCGACAAGGCGTTCCTGGCCGCGATGCCGGACGGGGCGCTGCTGGTCAACGCCGCCCGGGGCCCGGTGGCGCACACCGAGGCGCTCGTCGCCGAGCTGGGCACCGGTCGGATCTCGGCGGCCCTGGACGTCACCGACCCGGAGCCGCTGCCCGCCGACTCTCCGCTCTGGGTCATGCCGAACGTGCTGCTCACCCCGCACGTCGGCGGGTCGGTGCGCGGGTTGTTGCCACGGGCCTACCGACTGGTGGGCGATCAGGTCCGCCGGTTCGCCGCCGGACAGCCGCTGATCAACACGGTGGTCGACGGCTACTGACCGGGGGTCTCCGCCGCAGCGTCCGGCAGCGGCTGGCCGGTCGCCGCGACCAGTCGGGGCAGATCCGTTCCACGGACGGCCGGCAGGGTGACCTGGTGGCCGTCGTCGAGTCGGGCCACCGCGCGCCCGCGCTGGTCGGTGGTCAGCTCGAGGACCTGGTCCCAGTCGATCCGCCGCTGCCCGACCAGTGCCCGGATGCGCAGCTCCCGCGCGTCGGCGTCGGTGCCGGCCCGCCAGGCCCACACCGCGACGGCGAGGGGGACGAGCAGCACCGGCAGCAGGTAGTCCCGGGCGTTGGCCAGCGGCAGGGCGCCGACGAAGGCGATGATCGCGGCCACCAGGATGGCTTGGTTGTACCGGAAGCGGACCGTGTCGGGCTTACTCACCCTCCGATGATCCCACTCCTGGTTGTTTCGGCTCGCGGCGGGCGGTGCCGGCAGCGTGCGGTACGCCGTACAGTGACACAGGTCGTTGTCTTCCCTGAGTGACCGGCAAGTAACCAATTCGCCCGTCCATCGTTGCCAATCGTGGGTAGCGGACTCGCAACGTCCGATCTCCCGCACCGCCGCACCGCCCCCGTGCCCCCTCACGAAGGCGACCGCCGTGCTCCTCGCGTACCCGTTCCGCGTCCTCGTCCCCCGCCGTGCGGCGCCGGAGGCCGCCACGTCCGTGGCGGTGGCGCTGCTCCTCCTCGCCGCCGCCGTCGACCTGGTCCCACCCTCGGTGGTGATCGCGCTGGCCGCCGGCGCCGGCGCCACGCTCGCCGGGCTGCGACTCTCCCGGCTGGCCTCCCGGCGCGGCACCGACCCGACGCCGCGTGCGGCGGGCGTGCTGCTCGACGCGGCGGTGGTGGCGGCGGGTCTCACCGCCGTCGTGCTGCCCCTGGCCGGCATCGGGCACACCCTCGCCGTGCTGATCGGGTCGCTGCTCGTGGCGGCCCTTGCGACGGCCGGTCTGTACCGGCTTCCGGGCCGATCCCGGCCGGCGGCCCCGGTCCGGCTGCGGTGGCTGGTCGAGTCGACCGGCCCGGCCGTCGGTCTGGCCCTCGCCGGCTGGTTGCTGCTGCCCCGGGACGGCCTGCCGGTCCCGGTTGGGCTGGTCGCCGCGTTGACGCTCGGCGGCTTGGGCATGGCCGCGTTGAACGCGTTCGCGGGGCCACGGCGGCGCTCCGGTGCGGCGCTCTGCCGGGGCGGCGTCCTGCTCACAGTGGGCGGGCTGGTGCTGCTGGCCACGTTGCCGCCTGAGCCGGCCGGCCGGGTGGCCCTGCTGGCCGTACCCCCGTTGGTGTTCGGGATGTTGCTCGTCGCTGTCGGCGCGGCGGATGCGGCGGACGAGACGGAGCCGGTGGAGCCGGTCGCCGCGGCCTGGCCCCGGTCGGTGCTTCCCGCGGCGGTGCTGCTGCTGGCGGCGGGTCTGCAAGTGGTCGCCGGCCGCGCACCGGACCAGACGAGCGTGCTGTTGGCCCTGGCGGCGGTGCCGCCCCTGGTGCTGCGCGAGCTGCTGCGCGCGAGTGACGCGTCCACGTCCGTTCGGCGGGCCGCTCATCGACGACCGGCCGGCCGGTCGCTGCGGCACCGCCGTGCGGCCCCGGCCCGCTGGCCGGGCACGCCGGAGCCGCCGCCCGAGCGAGGCCCCGGCGTCCCGGAGGGCGGGGCCACCGCGATGGGTGCCGGCTCGACCTGGTCGCCTGACCACAGTTCCGCCTGGTCGGGGCTCAACCGGCGACCCGTGGCGGCGAGCGGCGCCCCCGGCGATCGGGCTGCCCTGCTGGACGCCCTGGCCGCGATCGGCGACGTTCCGGCGCCGTCCGGCGCGCTGCTGCTGGTGGACCTGCACGGCACCGAGGGTTTCGGCCCGACGGCCCGGGAGGACGTGCTGACCGAGGCGGTGCACCGGGCCCGCGCGGTCATCGCCCCCGACGATCTGGTCACCGGGTGCACGGGTACCGGCTTCGCGGTGGTCACCGCCGCCGGCCCGGTGCTGGCGTACGCGCTGGGCACCCGACTGTTGAGCGCGCTCAGCCCGCCCTACCGGCTGGCCGGCGCGATGCTGCGCGTGCAGACGAGCGTCGGGTTGGCCGAGGTGAGCGGCGCCGGGCCGGCGGACGTGCTCCGGCAGGCCGAGCTGGCTCGACGACGGGCCGTGCAGTTGGGCCGGGACCGGGTGGAGTGGTACGACGCGTTCCTGGAGGAACAGCTGGTGCGCCGGCTCGACCTGGAGCGCGAGCTGCCCGGTGCGGTGGCGCGCGGCGAACTCGACCTCGTCTACCAGCCGGTGGTCGACCTGGCCGACGGGCAGCCGGTGGGCGCGGAGGCGCTGCTGCGGTGGCGCAGCCCGGTGCTCGGCACTGTGCTCCCGGCCGAGTTGCTGCCCGTCGCCGAGGACCTGGACCTGGTCGGCGAGTTGGAGTGGTGGGTGCTGGATCGGGCCTGCCGGCAGTTGTCCAACTGGTCGGTGGGTGTCCGGGAGCTGTGGATGGCGGTCAACGTCACGACCCGGGAGCTGACCACGCCCGACTTCGTTCAGCGGCTCGCTGCCGTGCTGGCCGCGTACGGGGTGCCGCCGGAGCGACTGGTGGTGGAGGTGAGCGAGCCGAGGGTCGCCGGTGACCTGCCGACAGTGGTGGCTCGGCTGGCCGGGCTGCGGTCGCTGGGCGTACGCACCGCGTTGGACGACTTCCGCGCCGAGCACGCCTCGCTGGCCCAACTTCGCCGCCTGCCGATCGACCTGCTCAAGGTGGGCCCGGAGTTGGTGGGCGCACGGCCGGACGGGCAACCACCGCTGATCGACGTGGTGGTCAACGTGGGCGAGCGGCTGGGCGTCGAGATCGTCGCCGAGGAGTTGGAGTCGTCGACCCAGGTCGAGGGGGCGCGCCGGGGTGGCTGCCGGTACGGGCAGGGGTTCGCGCTGGCCCGGCCGGCGACTGCCGAGCGGGTCGAGGCGTACTTCGAGGAGTTCCCCTCAGCGTCTCGCTGAACCGGTTCATCTGCCTCGGGGCGGTGCGGTGCTGCCGCGCGGCGTCAGGTGGGGTGTCTCGTCCTGCACCCGCCCCGCAGGCTGCCCGGCGACGACGGCGAGCAGTTGCCGGGCGGCGTGCGCACCGTACGCCGGGATGTCCCGGCCCAGCGCGGTCAGCGGCGGGTGCACCAGACGGCACAGCGGCGAGTCGTCCCAGGCCACGATGGACAGGTCGCCGGGCACGGTCAGGCCCATCTCCTGGGCGACGGAGAGCCCGGCGATGGCCATCACGTCGTTGTCGTAGATGACCGCCGTGGGCCGGTCGGCCGAGCTGAGCAACCGGCGGGTGGCCCGGCCGCCCTCCTCGCCGGTGTAGTCGGACCAGACGGTGACAGCGTCGACCAGGCCGAGCCGTTGGCACACCGTCGTGAAGGCGTCGGTGCGGATCTCGGTGTGCCGCAGGTCGGGCAGGCCGGCGACCCGGGCGATCCGCCGATGACCGAGCGCGACCAGGTATTCCACCGTCTCGGTCAGCGCGGCGGCGTCGTCGGACCAGAGACTCGCCAGATCGCCGGTGCCGCCAGGGCCGCCGATCACCACCGCCGGCAGTTGCAACTGTTCGAGTGCGGGGATGCGATGGTCGTCGGTGCGCAGGTCGCAGACGAGCACCCCGTCCACCCGTCGTTCGCCCCACCAGCGCCGGTAGACATCGATCTCGGCGTCCGGGTCGGCCACCACCTGGAGGGTCAGCGCGTACGAGCGGGCGGAGAGTTCGGCCTCGACACCACTGATCAGCGCCATGAAGAACGGCTCCACGCCAAGGGTCCGCGCCGGTCGGCACAGGGCCAGACCGATCGCCCCCGCAGTGGCGGCCGAGAGGGCGCGGGCGGCGCTGCTGCGGCTGAAACCGATCTCCGTGGCGATGGCCAGGATGCGCTGCCGGGTGGCCTCGGAGACGCCGGGCTGCCCGTTCAGCGCGTACGACACGGCGCCCTTGGACACCCCGGCGCGTTGGGCGACGTCGGCGATGGTCGGCCGCTTCACCGGCGTGCTCCTCCACTCTCCGGCCTCGGGGAGGTCGGATCTCCTGACTGTCGTGGTGACGCCCTGGCACTGGGTCAGCGGGGCCGGGCGGCGGCCCCAACCTAGCGCAGTCGGTGTGGTGGGCCGGCGGTCCACGGTAGGCGCCTGCCGTCGGGGGTGCATGACTTATGCGGTTCAGCATACCCGCGCGTCCTCCGCCCGAGGGCTGTCGACCAGCGCGTGGAACTGCGGTAAAAGCCCTTCTACCACTACTTTTCCCGCTCACCGGGCCGCTTTTCGCATCGTTCGAGTGCGATGTTAACCGGCCGTTGACACCCCTGAGGCCGGACCGTACGGTGGCTTCACTTATCCGGTTCAGTCAACGTCTCTCGATGTCGGGAGCGTTCCCACTTGTTCGGAGGATGACATGAGAAGTTCCTGGACCCGGTGGGCCCGCACCGTCGCCGTGAGCGCGGTCGGTCTCGCCCTGGTGGCCGCGTGCAGCGGCAAGAGCGGCCAGGATTCCGGCGCCACAGATGGCCAGGTCACACTGAAAATCAACTTCTGGGGTGACTTCGGTCTTCAGGACCTCAAGACGAAGTACGAGGCGGCCAACCCGGGAGTCAAGATCCAGCTGAACTCGGGGGAGTACAACGCCCAGCACGAGGACCTGCAGAAGAAGCTGGTAGCCGGGTCCGGCGCGGCGGACATCGCCGCCATCGACGAGGGCTTCATGGTCCAGTTCCGCAGCCAGTCGGACAAGTTCGTCAACCTCCTCGACAAGGGCGCCGGCTCGTACGAGAGCAAGTACCTGCCCTGGAAGTGGAAGCAGTCCCTTTCCGCCGACGGTAAGATCCAGATCGGTCTCGGCACCGACACCGGTGGCCTCGCCATGTGCTACCGCACCGACCTGTTCAAGGCCGCCGGGCTGCCCACCGAACGCGACAAGGTTTCCGCCCTCTGGCCCACCTGGGACAGGTTCATCGAGGTCGGCCAGCAGTACACCGGCACTACCGACAAGAAGTTCATCGACGCCGGCAGCAACCTGTTCAACCCGATCCTCGGCCAGCAGCCGGTGGGCTTCTACGACGAGCAGGACCAACTCCAGATGGAGCAGGGCCCGAAGGTCGCCTTCGACTACACCGTCAAGGCCATCCAAGCCGGCCTCTCCGCCAACCTGGCCAGCTTCCAAGCCGACTGGGACAAGGGCTTCACCAGCGGTTCCTTCGCTGTGCTCGCCTGCCCGGCGTGGATGCTCGGGCACATCAAGGACACCGCACCCGGCACCCAGGGCAAGTGGGACATCGCCACGGTGCCCGGCGGCGGCGGCAACTGGGGCGGCTCGTTCCTGACGATCCCCAAGCAGAGCAAGCACGTCGACGAGGCGTACAAGCTGCTGGAGTGGCTGGTCCAGCCGGAGCAGCAGGTTGAGATCTTCAAGAAGGTCGGCAACCTGCCGTCGCAGCCGGCCCTCTACAGCGACCCGGCGATCGCGGACTTCAAGAACCCGTTCTTCACCGACGCTCCGGTCGGGCAGATCTTCCCCAGGATGGCGCAGGGCCTGACCCCGCAGTATCTGGGCAAGAAGAACGGCCCCACCCGGGTGGCTGTGGAGAACGTGCTGATCCGGGTGCAGAACAAGACGCTCAAGCCCGAGGCCGCCTGGGCCGAGGCGGTCAAGGAAGCCGAGAAGGCCAGCACCTCCTGAGCCCGCCGCGCGGGGGCGGGCCGCTGGCGGGCCGTCCCCGCGCCACCCGCGCCCCGTCTCTTCGGCCCTGGAGTTCCCGATGTCCACGACCCGCGCCGCGCCACCGCCGCCGGCCCGACCAGTCGCCGGCCGCCACGGCCGCGGCACCGAGCCGGACCACGCCCGACTCGGCTGGCGTGACCGGCTGTACCGGTTCGACACGCGCTACATGCCGTACGTGTTGATCGCGCCGTTCTTCCTGATCTTCCTGGTCTTCGGTCTGTTTCCGCTGATCTTCAACGGCGTCATCGCCCTGCGGAACTACCGGCTGGACGACCCGACACTGACCGGCTGGGCCGGCCTCGCCAACTTCCGGCAGCTCTTCGGCGACGAGGACTTCTGGAACGCGCTCTACAACACCTTCGGCATCTTCCTGCTCTCCTCGGTGCCCCAGTTGCTGCTCGCGCTGATCGTGGCGTCGTTGCTCAACCGCCGGCTACGCGCGCAGACCTGGTGGCGGGTGGGGGTTCTGCTGCCGTACGTCACCCCGATCGTCGCCTCGACGATGGTGTTCAGCGTCTTCTTCTCCCGAGACTTCGGAATGGCCAACTGGGTGCTCGGCCTGTTCGGGATCGGTGACGCCGAACCGATCGACTGGCGGGCCGACAAGATGCACGCCTGGATCGCCATCGCCACGATGGTCAACTGGAAGTGGATCGGCTACAACGCTCTGCTCTATCTGGCCGCCATGCAGTCCATCCCGCGCGACGTCTACGAGGCCGCCGCGGTCGACGGCGCCGGCCCCTGGCGTCAGCTCTGGCGGATCACCGTGCCGATGATCCAGCCGGTGATCGTCTTCACCGTCATCCTGTCCACCATCGGCGGGTTCCAGCTCTTCATCGAACCGATGCTGTTCGACCTGAACGCGCAGGCCGCGACCGGCGGCCCGAACGGCGAGTGGCAGACCATCGCGCAGCTGATCTACAAGGTCGGCTGGAAGGACCTCAACCTCGGCTACGCGGCCGCGATGAGCTGGGCGCTCTTCCTGATCATCCTGGTCGTGGCCGGTATCAACACCCTGCTGACCAACCGACTCTCCGGAGGGCGATCCAGGTGAGCGCCGTCGACACCGCACCGCCCCAGCCGGCGGCCAACGAGTCCCGTCGTCGGCGGGCCGCGCTGATGGGTCGCGCCCCGCAGGAGACTCCCGCCGGCATCGGGACGTACCTGCTGCTGGCCACCACCCTGCTGTTCGCGGCCTTCCCGCTCTACTGGATGTTCGTCATCGCCACCAGCAACGACGAGGCCCTGGCCCAGATCCCGCCGGCCGTGGTCCCCGGTGACCGGTTCCTGGTCAACCTGGACGAGGTCTTCTCCCTCCAGGACGTCTACTTCGCCGCGTCCCTGATCAACAGCGTGATCGTCTCCACGGCGGTGACCGCCTCGATGCTGTTCTTCTGCTCACTGGCCGGCTTCGCCTTCGCCAAGCTGCGCTTCGCCGGCAGCCGGTGGCTGATGCTGTTCGTGGTGCTCACCCTCACCGTGCCGAACCAGCTCGGCGTCGTCGCGTTGTACATCGTCATGGGCAAGCTGGGCTGGAACGGCACCCTGCTGGCGGTCATCGTGCCCGGCCTGGTCACCGCGTTCGGCGTCTTCTACATGCGGCAGTTCATCCTCAACACGGTGCCCGACGAGCTGATCGAGTCGGCTCGGATGGACGGGGCGACCACCATGCGGGTCTACCGGTCCATCGTCCTGCCGGCGATCCGGCCGGCCCTCGCGGTGCTCGGCCTGCTCACCTTCGTGGCGACCTGGAACGACTTCCAGTGGCCGCTGATCACCCTCGGCGGCACCGACTACCCCACCTCGATGGTGGCCATCTCCGACCTGGCCAGCGGCAACTACGTCATCTACCGTCGGGTGCTCGCCGGCGCGTTCGTGGCTACCATCCCCCTGCTGATCATGCTGTTCATCGGTGGACGCCAGATCGTCCGCGGAATCATGGAAGGTGCGGTGAAATCGTGAGCCGACAGGCACTCCACGACGGCTGGACCCTGCGCTCGGCACCCGGAGCGCAGGTGCCTGAGGGAATCGCCAACCGTTCCGTGCCGGCGACCGTGCCGGGCTGCGTACACACCGATCTGCTCGACGCCGGGCTGATCGGAGATCCGTACCTCGACGACAACGAGCTGGCGCTGGCCTGGATCGGGCGCACCGACTGGGTCTACCAGACCACCTTCGTCCACCGGGCGGGCGACGACGAGCGCGTCGACCTGGTCTGCGCCGGCCTGGACACCGTCGCCACGCTCACCCTCAACGGTGTGGAGATCGGCCGCACCGCGAACATGCACCGCGGCTACCGGTTCGACGTCCGACAGCTGCTGCGCGACGGGAACAACGACCTGGTCGTCACGTTCGACTCCGCCTACCGCTACGCCGAGGCACAGCAGGAGCGGCTCGGCGACCGGCCGAACGCCTACCCGGAGCCGTTCCACTTCATCCGCAAGATGGCCTGCAACTTCGGCTGGGACTGGGGGCCGACAGTGGTCACCGCCGGCATCTGGCAGGAGATCAGCCTGCACGCCTGGTCGACCGCGCGACTGGCCAGCGTCCGTCCACTGGTCACCATGGACGGTCGCGACGGCCGGGTCGAGGTGCACGTCGAGGTCGAGCGGGTAACGGACGTCCCGCTGACCGTCCGCGCCGCCGTGGCCGGTGCCCGCGCCGAGGTGGTCGTCCCGGCCGGGCAGCGCACGGCCGTGCTGACCCTCACCGTCCGCGAGCCCGCGCTGTGGTGGCCCCGGGGGTACGGCGACCAGGCGCGGCACCCGATCGCTGTGACACTGCACGCACCGGACGGTGACACTGTGGACACCTGGTCGCACCGGATCGGCTTCCGCTCGGTACGGCTGGACACCACACCCGACGAGCACGGCACCCCGTTCGCGTTGTCGGTCAACGACGTCCCGGTCTTCGTCCGCGGGGTCAACTGGATCCCGGACGACGCGTTCCCCACCCGGATCACCCGAGCCCGGCTGGCCGAGCGCTTCGACCAGGCGGCCGCGGCCAACGTCAACCTGCTGCGGGTCTGGGGCGGCGGCCGGTACGAGTCGCCCGACTTCTACGAGCTCGCCGACGAGCGCGGTCTCCTCGTCCAGCAGGACTTCCTCTTCGCCTGCGCCGCGTACCCGGAGGAGGAGCCGTTCGCCACCGAGGTGGCCGCCGAGGCCGCCGAGCAGGTGACCCGGCTCGCGCCGTACCCGTCGCTGGTGCTCTGGACCGGCAACAACGAGAACATCTGGGGCTGGCACGACTGGGACTGGCAGCCCGCCCTGGCCGGGCGCACCTGGGGGCGCGGCTACTACCTCGACGTGCTGCCCCGGATCGTCGGCGAGCTGGACCCGACCCGTCCGTACTGGCCGGGCAGCCCCTGGTCGGGCACCGAGGCGATCCACCCCAACGACCCGGCGCACGGCACCACCCACATCTGGGACGTGTGGAACACCGACGACTACACCAAGTACCGGGAGTACGTCCCGCGCTTCGTGGCCGAGTTCGGCTACCAGGCCCCACCGGCGTACGCCACGCTGCGCAGGGCGTTGAGCGACGAACCTCTGGCGCACGACTCACCGGGCATGGCACACCACCAGAAGGCGGCCGGCGGTGACGGCAAGCTCCAGCGGGGCCTCGACGCGCACCTGCCCGCCCCGGCCGACTTCGACGACTGGCACTACCTGACGCAGCTCAACCAGGCCCGGGCGATCCAGCTCGGGGTGGAGCACTTCCGCTCCCACCGGGACGTCTGCGCGGGCACCATCGTCTGGCAGCTCAACGACTGCTGGCCGGTGACCTCCTGGTCGGCCGTCGACGGCGACGGCCGCCGCAAACCCCTGTGGTACGCGCTGCGCCACGCGTACGCCGACCGGCTGCTCACCGTGCAGCCCCGCGACGGCGGCCTGGCCCTGGTCGCGGTCAACGAGACCGCCGAGGCGTGGGCAGTACCGGCCGCTGTCACCCGGTTCACGCTCACCGGGGAGCCGAGGGCGAAGACCTCGGTCGACCTGGACGTCCCGGCGTACTCCTCGGTGGTGCTGGCGCTGCCGGCGGACCTGGCGCTGCCGGAGGATGCTCGGCGCGAGGTGCTGGTCGCGGAGGCCGGTGGCACCGCGGAGCGCGCCCTGTGGTTCTTCGCCGAGGACCGGGAGGTGGACTGGCCGGCGGCGGCCTGGGACGCGACGGTCGAGCCGGTCGACGGTGGGCAACTGGTCCGGGTCACGGCCCGCACGGTGCTGCGCGACCTGACGCTGTTCGCGGACCGCCTCGACGGCTCCGCCACCGTGAACGCGGCCCTGGTCACGCTGCTGCCCGGCGAGTCGACGACGTTCACCGTGCACGCGGACGGGTTGCTGGACCCGGCGGCCCTCGTCGCCCGCCCGGTGCTGCGCTGCGTCAACGACCTGACGTCGAGCTAACCCCCGCGCCCCGCGCCCCGCGCCCCGCCCCGCGCGCGCCGATCTTGCAGTTTCTGTTGTCGACATGGGCGGGATGTCCCGTTGTGTCGGCGCAGAAAGTGCAAGATCGGCGCGCGCTGGGGGGCGGAGGGCGGGGGCGGGGCTGTCGGTCAGGCGCGGGCGGCGGCGAGCACCTGGCCGACCAGGGCGCCCGAGGTGCCCGAACGCTCGTACTCGGGCCGGTTCAGGCTGCCACCCATCAGCGGCGCCGGGTTGCGGTGCACGGCCGGGCTGTCCGAGCTGACCAGGGCCGCGAAGTGGTACTCGTCGGCGCCGGTCGCCTCGACGATCCGGGCGATGTTGCGCGGGGTGATGCCACCGCCCGGCATGATGACGATCCGGCCGGCGGCCCGGCGCACCAGCTCGGCGATGAGCGGAGCACCCTCCAGCACGCTGACCTCCTGACCCGAGGTGAGCACCCGGTGCACGCCCAGGTCGATCAGCTGCTCCAGCGCCGCGTACGGGTCGCGGGTCATGTCGAACGCCCGGTGGAAGGTGATGCTGGCGTCGCCCGCGGCGGCGATCAGCCGGCGGCTGATCGGCACGTCGATGTCACCCTCGGCGGTCAACGCCCCGATCACGATGCCGTGCGCGCCGGCCGCCACCGCGGCCCGGACGTCCCGCTCCATCGCCTCGATCTCGAACGGCGAGTAGATGAAGTCGCCGGCCCGGGGACGGACGATCACGTGTACCCGGATCCGGCTGACCGCGTGCACTGTCGTCTCGATGGTGCCCAGGCTGGGGGTCAGCCCGCCGTCGAAGAGCGCGGAGCACAACTCCACCCGGTCGGCGCCGGCCTCCTCGGCGGCGACCGCTCCCTCGACGCTGTCGATGCAGATCTCGAATGTGTTCATGATTCTTCCTTTTCCGTGCGAGGCGATGCCGCTTCGGTCCGAGACGATGCTGTGGTCCAGTCGATGACCGCCGTGACGGCACCAACGGGTACGCCGCCGCCGAGCACCGGCACCTGGCGCAGCGCGTCAGCCCCACCCACGGGTACGCCCACGGCGTCGAGGGCGGCGAGGGCGATGGCGGTGGTGGCTCGGGGTGAACCGTCGATCGCCTTCACCGCCACCGCGTGACCGTCCGGTGCGGCCACCCCGAGCACGCCCTCGGCCCCGCCCTTGGCGAGGACGCCGGGCAGCGCCCGCATCAGGTCGGTGTTCGGGTGCCCGTTCCAGCCGCCGACGTACTCCGGGTGTTGGCGCATGGCCTGCGCCACCAGTGCCTCGTCGCTTCCGGCGGGCGCGGTGACCAACCCCTGGAAGGTGCGGGCCAGGCCGGTCAGCGACAGGCCGAACAGCGGTGCCCCGCAGCCGTCGACAGCGTGGTGCGCGATCGGCGTGCCGGCCAGCCGGGCGACGGCGGCGGCGGTTTCCCGCTGGAGCGGGTGGTCGGGGTCGAGGTAGTCGTGGGTGCTCCAGGACCGGGCCACACAGGCGACCAGCATCGCTGCGTGCTTGCCGGAGCAGTTCATCCGGATCCGGTCGCGCTGTCCGCCGGCGCGGATCAGCCGGTCCCGGGTCGGTTCGTCCTCCGGCCAGTCCACGGGGCAGCCGAGCGCGTCCTCGGTGAGGCCGGCCCCGGCCAGCATCGCCCGGACCACCTCGACGTGCCGGTCGTCGCCGGTGTGGCTGCCGGCGGCGAGGGCCAGCGCCGGGCCGGTCAGCTCGTCGCCCGCCGCGATCCGGCAGGCCAGTGCCTGCACCGGCTTGAGGGTGGAGCGGGGCAGCACCGGCTCGTCGGGTACGCCGGCGGCAAGGGCGACAGTCCCGTCCGGGGCTAGCACCACGACGCTGCCGTAGTGCCGGCTCTCGACGAAGCCGTTGCGCACGACCCGGGCCAGCTCGGCGTAGCGGAAGATGGTCACCGCGGGGTGTTCCCTTCGAGAAGCGGCGGGGGCAGTTCAGCGGTCCGCCGTCCGCGCCGGCCACCGAAGCGGCCGCTGCGGGCCTGGAGTACGCGGGCGAACTTCGACAGCGAGGCGTTGACCACCAGGTAGATCAGCGCCACCACCAGGAACGTCTGGATCAGCAGGTGGGTGTACGAGGAGAGCACCTGCCCGCTGTAGAGCAGCTCGGTGTAGCTGACCACGAAGCCGAGCGAGGTGTCCTTGAGCAGCCCGACCAGCTGGCTGACCAGGGACGGGGCGAGTTGGAGCAGCGCCTGCGGCAGGACCACCAGCGCCATCACCTGCCCGCGGCGCAACCCGACCGCGAGGCCGGCCTCGGTCTGCCCACGGTCCAGCGCCAGGATGCCGGACCGGAAGATCTCCGCGAACGCCGCCGAGTTGGAGACCACCAGCGGCACCACGAGCTTCCAGAACAGCGGGAAGTTCAGCCCGTACTGCGGCAGGGCGAACAGCGTCACGTAGATCAGCAGCAGGGTGGGGACGGTCCGGAAGATCTCCACGTACGCGCCGGCCAGCCAGCGCAGCGGTCGATGCGCCGACAGTCTGCCGAGCGCCAGCAGCAGCCCGAGCGCGGCGCTGAGCACTGCGGTCGCGGCGGCGGCGCGCAGCGTCGCCCACAGACCGTTGAGCAGGTACCGCCAGATGGGCCAGGTGGTGAACGGCTCCCACCGGGCGGCGGCCAACTCGCCGTGGCTGGCGAACTGGTGGACGGCCGCGACCAGTGCGCCGGCCAGGAGGACGGCGCCCAGCACTGTGGCGATCCGGATCCGCCGTTGGGCGCGCGGGCCGGGTTCGTCGAAGAGGATCTGTTGCGTCTTGTTCATCGGACGATCGCCAGCCTTCGTTCGAGCAGGCCGGTGACCTGACCGATGATCAGCGCCAGCAGCATGTAGGCGAGGCCGGCGCCGGTGAAGACAGCGATCGGTTGAGCCTCGACCAGGTTCACGGTGTTGGCCGCCTGGGTCAGCTCGACCACGCCGACGGCGGCGGCAAGCGAGGTGTTCATCAGCAGCGCGATGCAGATGTTGCCGATCGGCTGGATCACCGCCCGGAGTCCCTGCGGCAGGATCACGTGCCGCAGGGACTGGCCGAAGGTGAGCCCGATGGCTCGGGCCGCCTCGGCCTGGCCCACACCTACCGTGTTGATCCCGGCGCGGATCGCCTCGGCCAGGTACGCCCCCTCGTACACAGCGATGACGATCGCGGCGGAGGTGAACAGCGGGAACGTGATGCCGATTGTCGGCAGCGCGAACACGAAGAGCACCAGCAGCGCCAGCAGCGGCAGGTTCTGGAACACCTCGACGTACGCGGTGCCGATGGCGCGCAGCAGCGGGACGGGGGCGATGCGCAGGGTGGCCACGACGATGCCCAGCAGCATCGCGCCGACGGTGGTCACGACGGTCAGTTCGACCGTCGTGACCAGGCCGTGGCCAAGCTCGCTCAGGTGGGCGGTGAGGGCTTCCATCGGTACGAGAGGCTGCTCAGGAGCCGTCGGCGGAACCGAGGGCGGGCGGGGTGGGCGCCCCACCCTCCACCACCGAGCCGAGGGTGCCTTCCCAGACCTTCGCCCACGTGCCGTCGGCCTGGATCTTCTTCAGCCAGTTGTTGACGAACTCCTTGAACTGCGCGTCCGCCTTGTTGAGGCCGATGCCGTACGCCTCGGTGGTGAACGGCTCGCCGACCACCTTCATCCCCGGGTTCGCCTTGGCGCCCGAGGCGAGCAGCGTGAAGTCCTGCACGTACGCGTCGCCGCGCTTTTGGAGCAGCGCCTGCAACGCCTGCGGGTCGGTGCCGAAGGCGATCTGCTTCGAGCCGGGCGCGGCGGAGGGCAGCGCGGTGACGGCGGGGGTGTTCGCCCCGACGATCACGGTCTTGCCGGCGAGGTCCTTGACGCTCTTGATCGAGGTGTCGTCCTTGCGGACCCCGACCGCGAGGCCGGAGGTGAGGTACGGCCCGGCGAAGGCGACCTGGGTGGCCCGCTGCGGGGTGATCGTGTACGTCTGGAAGACCGCGTCCACCGACTTGGCCTGGAGCATGGCCTCCCGGGTCTGGGTGCCGATGGTCGTCGTCTTCACCTCGGGCTTGCCGATGATGTATTTCGCCAGCAACTTCGCCATGTCGGCGTCGAAGCCCTCGATGGTGCCGCTGACCGGGTTCTGCTGGGCGAGCAGCGGCGCGTCCAGGGATCCGCCGATGTTCAGGTAGCCGCGCTTGCGGATCGCCTCCATCGTCGAACCGGCCGGGATGTCCGTGTCGGTGGCCACCGGGGCGGCGTCGTACACCGACTGGGCGACCACGCCGTCGCCGCCCAGGCCGGGGTTGCCGGGCAGCGCCGGAGCGCTGCCGCCGCTGTCGCCGCCGCAGCCTGCGGCGGCGAGGGCCACCGCCACCGCTGTGGCGGTGAGGGCGAGCGACCGCCGCCCGGTGAAGCTCATCTTGAGGATTGACATGACACCCTCCCGTTGGGGGCTAGTGCTGGAGGATCTTGGATAGGAAGTCGCGGGCCCGCTCGGTGCGCGGAGCTGCGAAGAAGTCGTCGGGTGCGCCGGATTCGACGATCCGGCCGTCGTCCATGAAGACCACCCGGTCGGCGGCGCGACGGGCGAAGCCCATCTCGTGGGTCACCACGATCATGGTCATCCCCTCGGCGGCGAGAGAGACCATCACGTCGAGCACCTCGTTGACCATTTCCGGGTCGAGCGCCGAGGTCGGCTCGTCGAAGAGCAGCACCTTCGGTTGCATCGCCAGGGCCCGGGCGATCGCGGCCCGCTGCTGCTGCCCGCCGGAGAGTTGGGCCGGGTGGTGGTCCGCCTTGTCGGCGATACCGACGCGCTCCAGCAGGGCCATCGCCTGCTGCCGCGCCTCGGATCGGGGGATCCGGCGGACCCGGGTGGGGCCGAGGGTGATGTTGTCCAGCACCGTCTTGTGGCCGAAGAGGTTGAAGGACTGGAAGACCATGCCGACATCGGCGCGTAGCCGGGCCAGCGCGCGGCCCTCGGCGGGCAGCGGCTCACCGTCGATCTCGACGCTGCCCTGCCCGGCGGTCTCCAGCCGGTTGAGGCAGCGGCACAGTGTCGACTTGCCCGAGCCGGAGGGCCCCACCACGACGACCACCTCGCCGGCGGCCACCGTGAGGTCGATGTCCTTGAGCACGTGCAGCGGACCGAACCACTTGTTCAGGCCGCGTACCGACACCATCGGTCGGTCCGCACCCGTCGTCTCCGGTGCCACCAGGCGGCCTCACTTCCTTCGACTACAAAACTAAGTCAGCTTCATATCGAACCAACAGCGCCATCTAAAGGTAGCTAGCAAACTAAGTCAACCGGTTGCTTGAACAAACTCCGGGTGCTAAGAAGCTGACGTGACGATTGACGACGCGCCACGCGATGCCCTCCGGGGCGGCCCCCGGGAGCTACTGCGCTGGGTGGCCACCGGTGCGGCGGTCAGTCGGGCCGACCTGTCCCGCCTCTCCGGGCTCTCCCCGTCGACGGTTTCCCAGCGGGTCGAGGCCTTGATCAGCCAGGGGTTGCTGGAGGAGACCGGTGCCGGGCGGTCCCGGGGTGGGCGGCGACCCCGCCAGCTCGCCGTGCCCACCGGCGGTGCCGTGGTCGGCGCCATCGACCTCGGCGCGCATCACGCCCGCGTCGGTGCACTGGATCTCTCCGGGCGGGTGGTCCAGGCCCGCACCCTGCCGGTCCGCATCGAGGACGGCCCGGAGGCGGTGCTCGGCGCCCTGCTGGCCGAGGTCACCACGCTGGTGGGCGGCGATCCGATGGCCTCGCCCGACGGTTCGGCGGCAGGTGCGCTCCGCGGCGTCGGCATCGGGATCCCCGGTCCGGTGCAGCACGCCACCGGGCGGATCGTCAGCCCGTCGCGGATGCCCGGCTGGAACGGCTTCGACGTCGCCGCTTTCTGCGCCGACCGGGTCGACGTGCCGGTCATCGTGGACAACGACGCCAACCTGATGGCGCTCGGCGCGCACCGCACCGCGCATCCCGAGTTGGACCACGCCATCTACATCAAGGCTGGTACCGGAATCGGCTCCGGTGTGATCTCCAGTGGACGGTTGCACCGGGGCGCCCAGGGTTCGGCCGGAGACATCAGCCACTGCCGGGTGGTGGCCGACCCCGCGCCACCGTGCACCTGCGGCAACGCCGGTTGCCTGGAGGCGGTGGCCAGTGGCGCCGCCCTGGTCACCGCGCTCCGGGAGCAGGGCGTGCCGGTCTCCGACCTGACCGGTGTGATTCGCCTGATCGACGACGGTGACCGGCAGGCCACAGCACTCGCCCGGCAGGCCGGCCGCGCCGTCGGCGAGATCCTGGCCGTGGTGGTCAACTTCTTCAACCCGCAGGTGGTGGCCATCGGTGGTCGGCTCGCCGACTGCGAGCCGCTGCTGGCCAGCATGCGGGCCACCCTCTACGAGCGGTGCCTTCCGCTGGCCACCCAGACCCTGCTCATCGAACGGGTCGCCGCCGGCCAGGACGTCGGCATCACCGGTGCCGCCCACCTGGTGATCGACCACGTCGTGGCACCCGCCTGACCTCGCTCAAAACGACCGTAATTGTCACTCAGTGTGATCTAACCCTGTGTTGCATGCCGGATCTATGCGCTTTGCGCTTGTGCCGGCGCCCGATCATCCTGACAGTTTCCTTACAGGCAGTCACGTAGCCTTCCGGTGTTCCTCATTCACCCGTGACTGCTCCTGGAGGTTTCGACGTGCGGATCAACGGACGGCGGCTCGCGCCGATCTCGTTGGCAGTGGTGCTGGCGAGCGCCGCCTGTGGCCTGTCGGCGCCGGCGTCCGGGCAGGCCGAGGTCCCACGCTCCGGCCCGAGTACGCAGAGCTCAGCTCCGAGCCCCAGCGACACGCCGACCTCCAGCCCGACTCCGGAGATCCCGACCGACGCGCAGATCCCCACCAGGGCAGCCGGCACCTTCACCACCGCCACCGGCACCGGTCGCGTGATCGGCAAGGGCAAGAAGAGGGTGCGCTACAGCGTCTCGGTGGAGAAGGGCATCGCCTGGGGTGACATCCCCGCGTGGAAGCCCGACCGGTTCGCCGCGAGCATCGAGCAGGTGCTGGCCGCACCGAACGGGTGGGCCACGTCCGCGCAGCACCCGGTCACCAACTCCGCGGTGAACCTGACCCGGGCGTCGTGGTCCTTCCAGCGGGTCGGCAGCTCGACTGTCGACGTCGACGTGCGGCTCGCCACACCGAGGACAGTGGACAGACTCTGCGGCGCGAGCGGCGTCGACACCGAAGGCGTCTACTCCTGCAAGTACGGCAAGACCATCATGATCAATCTGCGGCGGTGGCTCCAGGGGTCACCGGGATATCCGGTCAGCATCGACGAGTACCACGAGGGCGTTATCAATCACGAGTTCGGTCACTTCCTCGGCTTCGCCCACATGAAGTGCGGCGGTCGCGGCAAGCCGGCGCCGGTCATGATGACCCAGACGATGGGCCTGGGCGGGTGCGTGCCCAACGTCAGCCCGTTCGTCGGCAACGGACAGTTCGTCAGCGGACCGTGGGCACGATCCTGACCCGGTGATCCCCGCCCCGGCCGGCGGAGCCGCAGCGGCCGCCCTGTCTCAACGAAGCGCAGCGATTATGTGCCCAACGGAGGTAGACGGATTGCCATCCGGCGGCGGGTCGAGTCGATCAGCCCGCTGACAGGCGCCCTCAATCCGGTCGCGGAAGTTGCTGAAGTCGAGCCTGGTCTTGTCCCAGGAGGGGTCGTGCTCCCGCAGCAGGTCGCGGGCTCGCTTGGCGTTCTCCACGAATCGGGTGCAGTTGCCATAGTGGAGCAGCAGCCACACCTCGAAGCAGGGATTGGACCAGGCCAGCTTGACATCGGCGTCTACAGCTTCGCGGGACGCCGGCTCGGTGGCGAAGTCGTCGACGTCGCAAACGGCCCATGCCTCGTCGAAGTCGTCGCGCTGGCGGCGGCGCGCCGCACCTCGTACGACGTTGACCGGCGAGCCGCGCTCTGCCACGACGACCACCCGAGGGCGCACCCACGCCTCCTGCTTGAGGCCGTTGAAGTAGTCCCGCTCGGTGGATTCCCCATTGGTGGCGATCAGAACGGTTGTCCGCTGCTCTCGGGTCGATGCACGCCGTCGGAGGTCGGTCTCGCGGCCACGGCCGGACCGTATCGGGCCCGAGGCACGCCGGTCACCCTGCCGGGGCGTCATCCGAGCCTCCACGCGTGGCAAGGGCCTGCTCAAACAGGTCGGTGGACAGGTTGGGAACTGCCCCGTAGTTGCCGTTCAAGTAACGGCGCTGACGGTTCTCACCTTCCTTTCGAGGCTTGAAGTCGGTCAACGGGTACAGTGAGGAGGCGCCCTCTTTATCCTTCTCCACGAACCAGATTTCGTCGCGGCGGAGGATCTCTTCAGCGTCGAGGGTGCCGAGCAGGGCGGCGTCGTGGCTGGTGAAGATGAGTTGGCCGCCAAGGGGGTTCGCGGCCGGGCTGCGGAACAGGCTGATGAGTTTGGCGGTCAGGATCGGGTGCAAGCTCGCATCGATCTCGTCGATCAGCATTGTGGTGCCGGTACGTAGCATCGCCGCGGCATGCAGACCCAGGGTCAGCAGTTGCCGGGTGCCGGTCGACTGGTCCTGCAGGTCGAGCAGTGCGGTGCCGTGCGGCCCCTGATGAGCGAACTGGACGCGGGGCGAGGGCCGGATGGCCGCGACGGCTTTTTTTAGTCGGTCGCTTAATCTCCTGGCTGGCAGGTCGGACCAGACGGCCTGATCATCACCCGAATCAGGGGCGATCACGACGTCGACGATCCCTACATCGGCGGCCTGCAACAGGTCAACGACAAGGCGGCGTACCTCGTCGGCATCCGATTGGCCGATACGGACGAGGGCGGACAGCCCAGAGTTGGGGTCAGTCCGTTGGCCGGTCAGGTAGAACCACCGGTAGGTGTCGTGCAACGGCTGTGGGTTTGTCGGATCCGGTTGGGGGCGGCTCTGGCCGAAGCGCGCAACAGTGCTGAGAAACAGCGCTGTTGGCGCGGTGATACCAGCGATCTGCTCCAGGTCGCTGCGCCGGCCCGACTCCTCGCCCCAGGTGAAGACGTCGCCGTCGCGCTCGAATACACGCCGCCGGCGCCCCAGCGGAAAGTGGTAGAGCCACTCCTCCAGCACCCGGTCGTCGTCGATCGAGAAGCCGTAGGTGTGTCTGACTCCGCCGAGCCGAAGGTCGACGACATAGCGCGATGGCTGGACGGCGACCTCTGGAGCCAACCGGAACGGCTCCCGGGACAAGCCCACACCGGGCTCAACCGCCCGGTCGGACTCCACGACCATATGCCGCATGAACGCCAGCGCGCCCAGGCAGTTCGACTTGCCCGACGCGTTGGCTCCGAAGATGCCGACGACTTGGACCGCCTGCGGAGCAGGCTCGTCGGCCTCGGCCCCGTCGCCGTAGACAGGCGTCAGGTTCAGCTGATGCTCGTCGCGAAACGAACGATGGTTGGCGAAGCGAAAACTCAGCAGCATTGGCCGCGTGCCCCTAGCTCGTGGGCGGTTACAAGTGCATCTCTGCGAGTAAACCACGAGAAGGCGGCACAAGAGGCCAACGCAGGCCAGCCTTGCCGCTGGCGGCGCTTTTGATCACGGCATATGCCGTCAGTGCCGAAGCAGCGCGCCTCAGGCCCGTGCGGAGAGGCTGACCGCCTCGGCGAGCAGGGCATCCAGCTCGTCGTCCGGCAGGTTCTCCTCCGTCAGGATCTTCTGCACCGTGGCCGCCTGGATGCGACCGATCATCTTCTGAGTGATCGAGTGCTCGATCGCCGGATCGATGATCGACATGATCAGTGTCTCGGCGGCCTCAGCGTCGATCTCTGGTCCACCGTCGGCGAGCCCTGCTCGGAGGCCACCGACGAACGTGATGACCTCAGAACGCCCGGCGGTTTCGCCGAAGCGACGATCGACGGCGAGGAAGAAGACCGCTGCGAGGAAGCGAGGAAGCCCGTCCCACCCTTCGGCGTCAAGCCTTGCCTCAACCGCGTCGTTGGCGGCGTGATCGCCGCGCACCATCGTCCGGATGTACTCCGGCAGCTCAGGCCTGATCATCTTCGTCTCGCTTCCTCGCTCGTCGAGCTTTGCCATGGTTCCATACGGCCTTCGCGGTCACCGCCAACGCGCCGGCCGCCATCACAGCGGCGGTCACCGGGTTGTCGACCTGCGGCTGATCGTGAGCAGGTGTGGGCCGTGGGCTCGTCGTGCCGCTTGTGCCGCCATCCTTTTGCTGCTTGAAAAACTTGAAGACCTCCTTGGCACTGGTCTCGGCGTTCTTGAGGCTGTCCTCGGTGGTGTCGGCCTTCTGGACCTGTTTGCGCCAGGCGATATCGGCCCGACGTCCACGCCTTTCGGCCTCGGTCACCAGACGTTCGCCGGACGGGGAGGCGTCCTCGCCCACGGGTCCGGAGGATGCGGCACCCGGGGCAATGGTATTGACGTACGCGGTGATGTGTCGGGCAGCGTCGGCCAGGAGGCGGGCGTAGCGGCCAGCCTTGTCGCGGGCCACCTCGGCGTCCGCGACAGCGGCGCTCACCCGCCGGTCACTGCTACCCCGCGTTATCGCAGTCAGGTGCGTCACGGCCTGCTCCGCATCCGTCCGGGCCCGTAGCGCCGTGATGGCGGCGTCATCAAGCTTTTCGCGTGTGGCGAGAAGTTGCGCGACCAGTGCGGCGATGTTGGCGCTCATCCGAGCCGGTTGAGGTAGGCGTGGGCGTGTTTGGCGGTGTTGTCGAAGCGACGGCGGGTCGGTTCGGCCTCTGCGCTGGCAGCGGCAAGCGCCTGATGTACCGCTTTCACGTCGTCGTTCCGACTGCCCCGCAGCACGGCGTCCGCCATTCGGGTGGCTGCCTCCGCGTCAGAAGCTGCCTGGTCGAAAACCCGCCGCCCCTGGCGGGCGGCCTCGATGGCGGCGCGAAGAGACGCCTTGACCTCTCCAACGCTCATCGCTGTGGCCGATGCTCAGCCGAGGACGCTGATGTAGCGGCGGGCCGCCTCCGAGCTGCCCTGCACCAGGGCCATGGCTTCGGCCAGGCGCTGCTTGCTCTGTTCGCCTCGGGCAATGGCTTCGGCGATCGTCGGGTGCCCGGTGCCGGCAGAGATTGCGCGTAGCCGGGCCAGCATCTGTTCGGTGTTGTCGGCGGCGGCCCGGATCTGGTTGATGGTGGCGTTGCCCTGCTCGGCGGCCTGCATCAGCGCTGCCTTGACTTCCTCGATGCTGGCCATGCCGCCCTCCGTCTGACGATCGCGCAACGAGTTCACGTTTGCGTGGTCGGACGGACACTATCGGAGATGAAGTTGGCACGCAGCCCCCGCTGGTTACATGTACTCGGCGGCCGTGCGCTCCACGTCGGCGATGAACTCTTCAAGCTGCGTCTCGGTGGGATCGCGGTCCTGAAGCAGCTTGCCGAGGAATACGATCTGCATCTGGAAGGCCGTCTCGGGGCTGAGATTGTCGATCAGCCCGACCTCGCCGAGGGCTGCGCGGACGAGGCCTGCCATCTCCAGGGTGGGCAGCGACTCCGCGCCCGGAAACTGCGTGTGCGTCTCGGCGACGAAGCGAGCGACGTCGGTGGGGGAGTGGGCGGCGCCAAAGCGATCGTTGACCGCGATGGCGAACGCTGCGCCGATCACCTGGATCCCGCCGCGCCATCCGGAGGCCTCCAACCCGTCCAGGAGTTGGTCCACGGCGCCCCAGTCACGCCGCGCCATCGCGCGAATCAGGTCGCTGAACTCGGTCCGTACGCTCACGATCTCGTGACCCCTCTGATCCCTACGGAGCGACTGCTCGCCGCCAGCGAGCGCGGCTCCGCACCGGGTGGGTGTCCCAGGAGGCCCCGAAACACCCACCGACCCCTCAGCGGGAGATGCGGGTCGAGCGCACGAAGCTTGCCCAGGCAGTAGGGGAAAAGGTGATGGCCGGGCCGTGCGGGTCTTTGCTGTCGCGCACGGCGACGATGCCGGGCAGATTGTCGGCAACCTCGACACAGTCGCCGCCGTTGCTGCCGCTACGGGTGCTCTTACGCCATCGGGCGTCGGTCAGATCAGCCATGGTGTACCTCCCCGATGATCTTGTTGATCAGGTGCCTCGATTGTCCTTCATCGAGGGCAAGCTGATCCAGGCTGGCCCAGACCTTCTCGTAGGCAGCGAACTCTTCCGGACGGTCGAGGTAGAGCGCTCCGGTCCACGACTCGCTGTAGATGGTCGGAGGTTCTGGTGTTGCCCGGTTGCCCAGCGGAAACTCCAACATGACGAAGGTGCCGGCCTCGACTCCGCGATGAAGGCCGACCGCCAGCGGCAGGACTCGGATGGTCACGGATTCCCGCGCGCCGACATGAAGCAGGTGATGTAGTTGCTCGGCCATCGTGCTCCGGTCGCCCACGATACGGAGCAGTGCGCCCTCGGAAATCACGACGTCAAGCTTGGGTGCTGCCGGTAGGCGACGCGCCAGCAGTGACTGTCGCTGAAGACGCACCTGAACCAGTCGTTCGCGTTCGTCGTCGTCAACCTCCGATCGGTGTTGGTAGACGGCGAGCGCATAGCCTCGGGTCTGCAACAGGCCGGGAATCAACGATTCGTCGTAGCGGCGGATCCGGCTTGCCGCGGATTCGAGGCCCACGTACAGCTCGAACCATTCCGGGACGGCGTCGCCGTACGCGTGCCACCAGCCCTTCGCTCTCGTCTCGCCCGCGAGGGAGATCAGCGCCCGGGTCAGCTCGCCCGTCGCACCGTACAGCTCGCACATCGCTCGGACGTCGACGCCGCGCACCGAGCCGAGCCCGCTCTCGATCCGCCACACCTTCTGGCGGCTGCACTCCAGCGCTTCGGCGACCGCGTCGAGGGTTGCCCCTGCCTCGGTGCGCAGGTCACGTAACGCCCTGCCGAGCTGGCGTCGGGGCACCGTCGAGCCCATGTCATCGGCCACCCGGCTCTCCTTCCTGTTGAACTTTGCAACATCCCGACAGCCGTTCTGCAACAGGGAAATGTTGCCCACAAATAGCGGAACAGTGTGAGTCGACATTCATTGCGATGGTGCTTCCGACCTTACAAGATTGGTCCGACAACAGCGATGGACGCGCAATTCCCGCGCCGGCGATTGTCGATCAAATACGAGGAAGGGTGGTGCTGCTTCGTGCGCGCGTTTCTCCGTCATCTCCGGGCCGAACCACCCCGGCCGGTGTTCTATCGGGCGGCCAACTACGTACCCCTGAAGCCCTGGCAGGTCCGCGGGCGCCGGTTCACCCGCCGTGGCCGGCGTGGCGTGGACGCCGTGGAGGTCGCCGAGTTCCTCGACCGGGTCGCCCACGATCTTGCCGAGGTGTACGCGGCGCTGGGCAGCAGCCGGCGGGAAACCGAGCGGATCAAGGACGCGCTGAAGTGCTGGCAGTCCCAGCGGGCCGGCGAGGACCTGGCGGCCCGCCGATGAGCGCCCGGTGGGTGGCGCACCTGCCGTTCACCGCTGCCGACCTGCCCGCGGCCCAGCACTTCGCCGGCACCCTGGCCCGCTCCCTGACCTTCCTCACCGAAGTGGACGCTGGTGAGACCACGGTGTCCGCCGAGGACGCCCAGGGCGTACGCCATCGGGTGTTCTGCGACCTGCCCCTCGACGGCGGCCGGCGGTGCGTGCGGCGGGTGGAACACGACGGTGACTGCGCGGCCCGGCGGTGTCGGTGACTGCCGTGCCCGGGTACGCGAACTCGCCGCCACCGTCGGCGCGGTCCTGGACGAGGCCGACGCGCCTTCGCTGTGGCTGGATGGGCAGTGGCGGCCGACCTGCCCGCAGCGCATCGGCACGAGCTGGAGGCCCACGCCATCCTGCGGGCCGATCACGCTCCCTGGCGGCTGGTGCTGGGCCGATCCACCGCGCCGGCGACCGTCGACCCGGCCGCACGGATGGCCCGGCTGTGCGCGCTGGCCGACCTGCTGCTGCTCGACCTGGTCGTCGAGGCCCGCCGGCAGGGCGCGGGGTTTTGCTGGGCCATCCGGTACGAGGTGCCCGGCTCCCCGGTGCTGCTCGGGTCGCCCGGCTGGTGCCGGGAGCTGCCGGAGATGTTGGCCTGCACCGACGTGGCCAAGGCGCTCAGCGGTCTGGCCGAGCGCGGTCTGGCCGCCCCCGCCCGGCTGCTGCGCCCCGAATCGCCGCGCCCACCCGCCGCCCCGGCCTCGGACGTCGACCAGCTCGAACGCCGTGTGCTCGCTGACTGCGTCGACCTCAACGGGGGCGAGTTGCCCGGCGCGCAGGCCCTGTGGCGCGACGGCCGCTGGTGGCACACCACTCTGCGCGCCGGCGAGCCGGTGGAGATCCTCACCGAGCAGCCCACCGGTCAGGTGGTCCGCCGAGTGCAGGTGCCGGTGAGCCGCGGCTACGAGCCACCCGACCCGTCCTGGCTGGGTGAATCCGTCGACTGGCGGCCCTGCCCGGACTGCCGACCACACAGCCGGCTACGCGCCTGCGACTGTCGGCTCGGCGGTCGCGCGGCCGACCTCGACTGCCCGCACTGCTGCGGCGCCGGCCTGCGCCCATCCGCGCTGCACTGCTTCACCTGCGGCGACACCCAGCGCCTGCACCGGACGGTGGTGGTCACGATCACCGACCTGCGGCACCGGGTGGTGCACCTGGCCTGGCAGGCTGGTACGCCCGAAGTCGCTCCGCTGGTCGCCACCCAACCGGGCGGCAAGCCGGTCGTCCAGCTTCCGGACCGTTACCGGCTCGGCTCCTGGGCGGCTGTGCTCGGCGCGCGGCCCGACGACCTGGCCGACGCCGACGGCGGGCAGCAGATCAGCAAGGACCTCCGCGACGGTTACGTCACAGTGCCCCGGGCCGGGGCCGACCCGGTCGGGGAGCACGTCCGCAGCACAGGCCGGGGTACGCCGGCCGGCCGTCTGATCGTGGTGGCGACGTCTCCTGACGCGCCGTCGCTGACCGAGCTGCTGCGGCTCGCTCTCGGCCTTGACCTGGCCCTCGTGGTGGCCGTGTGCGACCTGCGGCACAACGCCGCAGATCCGCTGCTGGCCGATGGATTGCGCTGGTCGGTCGAGGTGAAGCCGCTTGATGCACCTGTCCGCCCCGACGACTTCCCCCATCGGCCGAGTCTGGCCGCCGCGCTCTCCTGGTGCGTCGAGTGCCTGACCGACGCCGTCGCCGGGGCCGCCCCGATCGACCCGACGGCGCCCATCCCGGTGCCCTGCTCGGGGCCGCGTGACGTCGCCGATCCCGAGCCGGAACTGCTACGGCTGGCGGCCCGGCACGCCGGGCAGGTGGTCACCGTTCGCTTCACCCGCGCCGGCTGCACACTGCACCGACACGACGACGACGGCGTGAGTTTCCTCGCCGAGGCCCGCGACCTGCGCGATCTTCGGTTGACCTGAGGGCTGAGGGAACATATGTTCGATCACGTGGGGCAATCTGAGGTGCGCCGGGCTTCTCTGCCGGCTCCGCGTGGCCGGTGGGCCGGGCGGCCGGGAGTTGCCTCTACGATCAGGGGCATGGACCGGGTGACGGTGGAACGGGCTGCGCTGATCGCGCTGCTGCGGCAGCCAGACCTCGGTTGGTCTGATGCTGTGCACGACATTCAAGAGGTCGGCACCGCGCTGGCAGTCCTGCGCCGGGCCGTCGGGCAGACCGAGACGCTCTTTCCCGACACCCGTTCCGTCGACTCGCTGATCGAGACCGCGGCCGGCGACCTCGCGGGCTGGCGGGCCGAGGGCATCGCAGTGCGGGCCTTCTTCGACCACGACTACCCCGCCCAGCTGCGTGACATCCGTGAGATGCCGCCAGTGCTCTTCGCTCGAGGTGAGTCGCGCCCCGACGCTCGGGCCATCGCGGTGGTCGGCAGCCGCGAAGCGAGCGACAGAGGAGTCGAGATCGCCAGCTCGGTATCAGAATCGCTGGCCCGCCGCGGTGTGACGGTGGTCAGCGGTCTGGCGAGAGGGATCGACACCGCGGCCCACCAGGCGGCACTCGCGGCAGGGGGCCGCACCGTCGCGGTCATCGGCACCGGAATTCGTCATCACTACCCGACGGTCAACCGCGCGCTCCAGGAGCACATCGCAGAGGTCGGATTGGTGCTCAGCCAGTTCTGGCCCGATGCCGCCCCCACAAAGCAGAGCTTCCCCATGCGAAACGCGGTGATGAGCGGCTACGCCGCTGCCACCGTGGTCATCGAAGCTGGTGAACGCAGTGGAGCTCGGATCCAGGCGCGGCTCGCTCTTCAGCACGGTCGGCCCGTGGTGCTCACCAGCCAGGTGATGCGGCACGACTGGGCACGCGCCTTCGCCGCCCGGCCCGGCGTCCACGTCGCGCACGGGACCATGGACCTGGTGGAGGCGGTCGACGCCATTCTCGACCGTTCACCGGCTGCGGCCGAGTTGGAGGACTTTCCTGATTTCGCCAGCCTCTGACCCGTGGGCCAGGATCCGGGAGTACGTCGAGACCCAGCGGAACTTCCTTCGAAATCCCCTGCCCACCCTTTCCTGGATCTGCCCGACGTGTCGCGGTGTCCGCACTCCCGGGTTCGACTACTGCTACCCCTGCCAGGAACACCAGACGGCGTCTGGTGGCCTGCTCGCCGACGTGGTCGCTCCGATCGCTTACTCGCCGCGTACCGGTCAGCATCACCACCACCTGCGCTTGTACAAGTCCAAGCCGGGGTCGGCCCAGGCTAGGTGGAATCTGCTCGCACTGCTGTTGCTGTTCCTGCAGCGGCACCTCGACTGCATCGCTCATCGGATGGGCGGTGCGCCGACCCACGTGGTGGTCGTGCCGAGCACCCGGGGCCACCCTCATCCGCACCCCCTGCAGGATCTGATCGGCGATCGTCTTGGACTGCCGTGGCTCACGGCGCTGTCCAATCCCCGCCACGGATCTGAGACGCGGACGTTCCAGCGCGACTGGTTCACTGTCCAGCTTCCGGTCGAGAGCGTCAGCGTTCGGCCGCTGGTCCTAGACGACACCTGGACAACCGGTTCCCGGGCGCAGTCGCTGGCGTACGCGTTGAAGAGCGCTGGCGCGCCGTCGGTGGCGGTCGTGGTGCTCGGGCGACACATCAGGCCGGAGCATGTGGCATCCCGACCGCTGCTGAAGGCGATCGAGGATCCGATGTTCGACCTGACTAAGTGCGCTGTAGAACGATGAGCGGAGACCTCCGGTAGCAGACTCGCCTTCGGGATCCGGGCTGTCCGCTCGGGTCAGCTTCCTGGCGGAATTTGGCGGTGCGGGCAGGGCCGGGTGGTTACTCCGGGACGCGGCGGTAGGCGCCGTCGCTGGCCGAGGTGGCCATCGAGGCGTACGCGCGCAGCGCCGCCGACACCGGGCGCTGCCGATCGGTCGGGGTGTACGGCTTGTCGCGCTTCTCCTCGGCCACCCGTCGTGCCTCCAGCTCCTCGGCGGGCACGTTCAGCTTGATCGACCGGCCCGGGATGTCGATGACGACCTCGTCGCCGTCGCGGACCAGGGCGATCAGCCCGCCGGAGGCCGCCTCGGGGGAGACGTGCCCGATGGAGAGCCCGGAGGTGCCACCGGAGAAACGGCCGTCGGTGAGCAGCGCACAGGAGCGGCCCAGCCCGCGTCCCTTGAGGAACGAGGTGGGGTAGAGCATCTCCTGCATGCCGGGGCCGCCCCTGGGCCCCTCGTACCGGATCACCACGACGTCCCCGGCGACCACCTGCTTGGCGAGGATCGCTGTCACCGCGTCGTCCTGCGACTCGTAGACCTTCGCCGGGCCATGGAAGGTCAGACAGTCGTCCGGCACACCGGCGGTCTTCACCACGCTGCCCTCGGGCGCCAGGTTGCCGTGCAGGATGGCCAGCCCACCGTCGGCGGAGTAGGCGTGCTCGCGGTCCCGGATGCAGCCGCCGGCCGCGTCGGTGTCCAGCGACGACCACCGGTTGGTGGTGGAGAACGGCTCGACGGTGCGCACCCCACCGGGTGCGGCGTGGAACAACTCGACGGCCGTCGGGGTGGGGGAGCCACCGCGCACGTCCCAGTCGGTCAGCCACTGCGCCAGCGAGGGGGAGTGCACGGCGTGCACGTTGCGGTTGAGCTGCCCGGCCCGGTCGAGTTCGCCGAGGATCGCCGGAATGCCGCCGGCCCGGTGCACGTCCTCCATGTGGTAGTTCGGCGAGTTCGGCGCGACCTTGGCCAGGCACGGCACCCGCCGGGAGATCGCGTCGATGTCGGTGACGCCGAAGTCCATCTCCGCCTCGCGGGCGGCGGCGAGCAGGTGCAGCACCGTGTTGGTGGAGCCGCCCATCGCCACGTCCAGGGCGACAGCGTTCTCGAAGGCGGCCTTGGAGGAGACATTACGCGGCAGCACCGAGTCGTCGTCGCCGTCGTACCACCGCTTGGAGATCTCCACGACGGTCCGGCCGGCCTCGACGAAGAGCGACCGGCGGGCGGCGTGGGTGGCCAGCGTCGAGCCGTTGCCGGGCAGCGCGAGCCCGATCGCCTCGGTGAGGCAGTTCATCGAGTTGGCGGTGAACATGCCGGAGCAGGAGCCGCAGGTCGGGCAGGCGGACCGTTCGATCTCACCGAGCTGCTCGTCGGTGACCGCCTCGTTCGAGGAGGCGATCATCGCGTCGATCAGGTCGATCTTGCTGTGCACGACTCCCTCGATCGCCATCGTCTTGCCGGCCTCCATCGGGCCGCCGGAGACGAAGACGGTCGGGATGTTGAGCCGCAACGCGGCCAGCAGCATGCCGGGGGTGATCTTGTCGCAGTTGGAGATGCAGACCAGGGCGTCCGCGCAGTGCGCGTTGACCATGTATTCGACCGCGTCGGCGATCAGCTCACGGCTGGGCAGCGAGTAGAGCATGCCGCCGTGGCCCATCGCGATGCCGTCGTCGACTGCGATGGTGTTGAACTCCCGACCCACCCCGCCGGCCTCGGCGACCGCGTCGGCGACCAGGCCACCCATGTCCTTGAGGTGTACGTGACCAGGCACGAACTGGGTGAAACTGTTGGCGATGGCGACGATCGGCTTGCCGAAATCGTCGTCGGTCATCCCGGTGGCCCGCCAGAGGGCCCGGGCGCCGGCCATCGTCCGACCGTGTGTGGAGGTCCTCGACCGCAGCTCAGGCATACATACCAGCATGACACCGTCGGCCCGCCGGCCCACCCGGGTATCTGCCGTGTCCCAACAGATGCACACTCAGCCCCCCATGACGTGCGCCCATCCGGCACTCTTGGAGGCGTGCATTTTCCACCGGGCATGGTCGCTGTCGCGGCGCTCAGCGGGCTCGTCGCCGCGGTGGCCGTCGTGCTGCTGACCGCCGTCGCCCGGCGGCGGACGGGGCGGCGTCGACCGGCGCACGTGCTGCTCGCGGCGGCCGCCGGAGGTGCGCTGCTCAGCCTCCTGACCGGGGTGCTCGCCGCGCTCAGCGCCAACGACCACTGGGCCCACGAGCAGATTCAGCGCACCGGTTGGGCGACAGTGGTGGCGATCGGCACGGCGGTGAGCGGGCTGGCCTTCGCCGCTGGTCTGCTCCGGCTGCCCGGGGTGGCCGCCACCGCGGCGGGAACGGCCCGGCTCGCCCTGGACGGGTTGGTCATGGCGGCGGCGCTGTGGTTCGTCGGTTGGGTGCTCTTCTCCGAGCCCACCCGGTTGCTCGGTGCCGCCACCCCGATGGCCTGCCCGGCGATCCTGGTGGCCACCGTGAGCGCCGCGCTCGGTGCCGGGCTCGTCGTGATCATCGTCTTCCGGGCCGCCACCCCACGTCGGCGGCTCGCCGCGCTGGGCGCCGGCATCAGCGCGGTGACCTGCGGCGGGCTGGGTCTGAGCGCCGGGCTCTGCCAGGCCGGGCCGACAATGGCGCTGACCGGTGCGGCGGTGCTCGCCGCCGGCCTGCTGACCGTGGCGCTCGCGGTGTACCGGGCCGACCGGCCGGGGCAGGTCGACCTGGACCTGGTCGGGAGCGACGGCGAGTACGCGATCGCCCCGATGCTGGCGATGGCCGCCTCGGCGATGTACCACCTCGCCCAGGACGGCAAGTTCACCGCGGCGGGCATCGTGGCCGGCAGTGTGGAGGGCTTCGCCCTGGTGGCACGGCAGTACCTCACCCTGCGCGACGTCCGGGGGTACGCGGGCCGCCTGGCCGAGCGGGAGGCGCACTTCCGTGAGCTGGCGCACACCGATCCGCTGACGTCGTTGGCCAACCGGCGAGGGCTGCTTCGGGCGCTGCACCGCAACGCCGCGGACCACAACCCGTGTGTGCTGCTCGGCCTTGACCTGGACGGCTTCAAGAACGTCAACGACATGCGGGGCCACGACGTGGGCGACGCCGTGCTGGCCGAGGTGGGCCGGCGGCTGCGCGGCAACCTGCGCCCCGGCGACGTGGCCGCCCGGTTGGGTGGCGACGAGTTCGCCGTGCTCATGCGGGGCCGCCCGGTCGAGGCGGACCGGGTCGCCGAACGGCTCCTCGGGGTGCTCAACCGCCCCTACGACCAGCCGGAGGGGCCGGTCTTCCTGTCGGTGAGCATCGGGGTGGCCGACTGGGCCGACGAGCCGGACGTGGAGCTGCTGCTGCGCCACGCCGACCTGGCGTTGCGCTACGCCAAGCAGCGTGGCAAGAACCGCATCGAGCGGTACGACGCCGCGTACGACCTGCTGCTGCGCCGGCGTACGACGGTGGAGCACGAGCTGCGCGGGGCCATCGACCGCGACGAGCTGCGGCTGGCGTTCCAGCCGGTGGCGTCGCTGCCGTCGGTGCGGCCTGTCGGCGCCGAGGCGCTGCTCCGTTGGCACCATCCTGAGCTGGGCAACGTGCGTCCGGACGAGTTCATCCCGCTCGCCGAGGAGTGCGGCATGATCGCACCGCTCGGCGCCTGGGTGCTGCATCAGGCCTGCTACCAGCTCTCCCGATGGCTGGCGGACGGCCACGACGTCTGGGTGTCGGTAAACGTCTCCCCACGCGAGCTGCACGCCCCGGAGTACGTGGTCCAGGTCGCCGAGGCGCTGCGCGCCCACCACGTGCCGCCGCAGCGGCTGGTGCTGGAGGTCACCGAGCACGCGGTCGCCACCGACCTGGACGAGCTGATCCGGCGGCTCACCGCGCTGCGATTGACCGGTGTCCGGATCGCGCTGGACGACTTCGGGGCCGGCTACTCGTCGCTGGGGCAGCTGCGCCGGTTGCCGATCGACATTCTCAAGATCGACCACAGTCTGGTCGCCGAGCACGAGCCGGTTCATCCGGTCGGCCAGGACGGCCCGGCGTTCGCCCCGATGGTCGACATCGTCATGCGCCTGGGCCACCAGTTGGGGCTGGAGGTGATCGCCGAGGGGGTGACCACCCCGACCGAGTTGGCCGCGGTGGTGGCCGCCGGTTGCCGCTTCGGCCAGGGCGCTCTCTTCGGCTGGGGGGTGCCGGCCGAGCACCTGGAGGCGATGCTGGAGGCAGCCACGTCCCCGGGCGCGCGTCCCGCTCCGGTGCCCGCGCCACGTCGCGCTCCGGGCGGTTCCGGGCAGCTCACCACGCCTGCCGATGGCGCGTCGCCGGCCGACGCGCCGACCTCCGTTAACCAACATGTGGGATCAGTTGACTCATCGCGTGAGATGCGTCAGGCTTAGCCGCATGTCGTCGTACCGGTCGCTGCGAGTACTTACCTGAGCGCACTCTCCCTCACCGAGAGTGCGCTGGCCCCGTGCATCTGCACGAGGGCCGTTTTTATTGCCATCGGAACCTGGCGAAGCGGGCCGCGCCCGCGTCGCATCGCTTGACTAGCCACCAGCCACTCCAGCCGAAGGCCAGAACCGCCATGACGAGACCCACGCCCGAGACCCTCGCCCACACCGCCCGCCGGGCCCGCGCGGCCGCCGACCCGACAGTCGACGTCGACCAGGCCGCCACGCGCACGGGCACCCCGGCCGTCCCGGCGGTACGGCCCGCCGCCGCGACCCCGATCTCGGGTGCCAGCTCGCTCGTGCGGTCCCTTGAGGCGCTCGAGGTCGACGTCGTCTTCGGCATTCCGGGCGGCGCGATCCTGCCGGCGTACGACCCGCTCTACGACTCGACGGTCCGGCACATCCTGGTGCGGCACGAGCAGGGCGCGGGGCACGCGGCGACCGGCTATGCGCAGGCCACCGGCAAGGTCGGCGTCTGCATCGCCACCTCCGGCCCGGGTGCGACGAACCTGGTCACCCCGATCGCCGACGCGTACATGGACTCGGTGGCGATGGTGGCGATCACCGGGCAGGTGGCCAGCCCGTCGATCGGCACCGACGCCTTCCAGGAGGCGGACATCCAGGGCATCACCCTGCCGATCACCAAGCACAACTTCCTCGTGCAGAACGCCGAGGAGATCCCCCGGGTGCTGGCCGAGGCGTTCCACCTGGCCAGCAGCGGGCGACCCGGCCCGGTGCTGGTCGACATCCCCAAGGACGTGCTCCAGGCGCCGACCACCTTCTCCTGGCCGCCCACCCTGGACCTGCCCGGCTACCGGCCCACCCTGCACCCGCACGGCAAGCAGATCCGGGAGGCGGCGCGGTTGATGGCCGCGGCCCGACGGCCGGTGCTCTACGTCGGCGGCGGGGTGCTCAAGGCCGGTGCCACCGACGGGCTGCGCCGGCTGGCGGAGCTGACCGGCATCCCCGTCGTCACCACGCTCATGGCGCTCGGCGCGTTCCCCGACTCGCACCAGCAGCACCTCGGGATGCCCGGCATGCACGGCACCGTCGCCGCGGTCTACGGCCTGCAGAAGGCGGATCTGCTCGTCGCGCTGGGCGCACGCTTCGACGACCGGGTCACCGGCAAACTGGACTCGTTCGCTCCGGACGCGGCAGTGGTCCACGCGGACATCGACCCCGCCGAGATCGGCAAGAACCGGCACGTGGACGTGCCGATCGTCGGCGACGCCAAGCACGTCATCGACGAGCTGATCGCCGCGGTCACCGCCGAGCGTTCGGCGGGGCGTACCGCCGACCTCGGTGACTGGTGGACGCAGCTGGACGACCTGCGCAACCGTTACCCGCTGGGCTACGACGAGCCGGTCGACGGGACCCTGTCCCCGCAGTACGTCATCAAGCGGCTGGGCGAGATCGTCGGCCCGGACGCGATCTTCGTGGCCGGGGTGGGCCAGCACCAGATGTGGGCGTCGCAGTTCATCTCCTACGAGAAGCCGTACACCTGGTTGAATTCCGGCGGCCTCGGCACGATGGGCTACGCGGTTCCGGCGGCGATGGGCGCCAAGGTCGGCAAGCCGGACACCGTGGTCTGGGCGGTGGACGGGGACGGCTGCTTCCAGATGACCAACCAGGAGTTGGCCACCTGCGCGTTGGAGGGCATCCCGGTCAAGATCGCCGTCATCAACAACGGCAACCTCGGCATGGTCCGGCAGTGGCAGACGCTCTTCTACAACGAGCGCTACTCCAACACCGAGCTCGGCACCCACAAGCACCGCATCCCGGACTTCGTCAAGCTCGCCGAGGCCCTGGGCTGTGTCGGGCTGCGGTGCGAGAGCGCCGACGACGTGGACAAGACCATCGCCGCCGCCATGGAGATCAACGACGCGCCCGTGGTGATCGACTTCGTGGTCGGCAAGGACGCGATGGTGTGGCCGATGGTCGCCGCCGGCACCAGCAACGACGAGATCATGTTCGCCCGCGGCGTCCGCCCGGTCTTCGACGAGGATGACATTTAATGACGATGCACACTTTGTCCGTGCTGGTGGAGAACAAGCCTGGCGTGCTCGCCCGGGTCTCCGGCCTGTTCTCCCGGCGCGGGTTCAACATCGACAGCCTCGCTGTCGGCGAGACCGAGAACCCGGACGTCTCCCGGATCACCATCGTGGTCAACGCGGAGTCGTCCCCACTGGAGCAGGTCACCAAGCAGCTGAACAAGCTGGTCAACGTGCTCAAGATCGTTGAGCTGGATCCGCAGGTCTCGGTCGCCCGGGAGTTGCTGCTGGTGAAGGTTCGCGCCGACCGGTCCGCGCGGTCGCAGGTGCTGGAGACCGTCAACCTGTTCCGCGCCCGGGTGGTCGACGTCGCACCGGACACGCTGACCATCGAGGCCACCGGCACCCCGGACAAGCTCGACGCGCTGCTGCGCGACCTTGAGGCGTTCGGCATCAAGGAAATGGTCCAGTCCGGGCTGGTGGCCATCGGGCGCGGCTCGCGTTCGATCACCGCCGGTCCCGCGCTGCGGGCCGCCTGACCCGCCGGTCGGCCCTCGGCCGGCCGTCCGGGAATTCATCCGCACAGACCACGACGGGCCGCCCCGGCCGTCGTACGAAAGGGAAGTTCTCATGAGCGTTGAGGTGTACTACGACGACGATGCCGACCTCGGCCTGATCCAGGCCAAGAAGGTCGCTGTGATCGGTTACGGCAGCCAGGGCCACGCCCATGCGCTGTCGCTGCGTGACTCCGGCGTCGACGTGGTGATCGGTCTGCCGGAGGGCTCCAAGAGCCGTCCGAAGGCTGAGGAGCAGGGCCTGCGGGTGGTCACGCCCGCGCAGGCCGCCGCCGAGGCTGATTTGATCATGGTGCTCGCGCCGGACACCGCCCAGCGCGGGATCTACGCGGAGTCGATCGCCCCGCACCTCGCCCCCGGCAAGGCGATCTTCTTCGGCCACGGCTTCAACATCCGGTACGGCCTGATCAAGCCGCCGGCCGAGGTGGACGTGGCGATGGTCGCGCCCAAGGGCCCCGGCCACCTGGTCCGCCGCCAGTACAGCGACGGCAAGGGCGTGCCCTGTCTCGTCGCCGTCGAGCAGGACGCCAGCGGCAACGCGCTCGCGCTCGCCCTCGCGTACGCCAAGGGGATCGGCGGCACCCGGGCCGGCGTGATCAAGACCACCTTCACCGAGGAGACCGAGACCGACCTCTTCGGCGAGCAGGCGGTGCTCTGCGGCGGCGCCTCGGCGCTGGTGCAGACCGGTTTCGAGGTGCTCACCGAGGCGGGCTACGCCCCGGAGGTCGCCTACTTCGAGTGCCTGCACGAGCTGAAGCTGATCGTCGACCTCATGTACGAGGGCGGCATCGCGAAGATGCGTTACAGCATCTCCGACACCGCCGAGTACGGCGACCTCTCCCGCGGCTCGCGCATCATCGACTCCCGGGTCAAGGACGAGATGCGCAAGATCCTGGGTGAGATCCAGTCCGGCGAGTTCGCCCGCGAGTGGGTCGCCGAGGACGAGGCCGGCCGGCCCAACTTCACCAAGTGGCAGGCCGAGGGTGCGGCGCACCCGATCGAGGAGACCGGCAAGAAGCTGCGCGGCATGATGAGCTGGGTCGACCGCCCGATCACCGAGACCGCCTGACCCGTTCGGCTCGTCCGGACGATGTTTTCGAAGGCCCCGGCGCGCGCTCTCCCCAGTGCGCCCGGGGCCGTCGACACTGCCCCCCGGCGATCTTGCACTTTCGGACGCCGATTTGTGATGCTGTGCCCCTTACGTCGCGACAGGAAGTGCAAGATCGCGGGGAGGGGCGCGTTTCTGGGCGGTGAACGGTCGATGTCCGGGCGTGTGAGGGCACTCACCCCGAAGACCGGAACACGCCGACCAGCGGGGCCCCTACGATCGCCTGTAGGTGCAGCAGCCGGCACCTGACGGCCACGGCACGGATCAGCGCAGGGCGCAGTGCGGCGCCCCGCCGCCCGGGCCGATCGCAAACACGACCTCTACGAGGACCGATGAATCCTGTCGTACTGATCGCCGAAGAACTCGCCCCCGCCGCCATCGAGGTGCTCGCCCACGACTTCGACGTCCGTCACGTCGACGGCACCGACCGTCCGGCCCTGCTCTCGGCGCTCTCCGAGGCCGACGCCGTCATCGTGCGCAGCGCGACCCAGATCGACGCCGAGGCGGTCGCCGCCGCGCCGCGACTCAAGGTGGTCGCCCGGGCGGGCGTCGGGCTGGACAACGTCGAGGTGCCGGCCGCCACCGCGCGGGGCGTCATGGTCGTCAACGCGCCCACCTCCAACATCGTCTCCGCCGCCGAGCAGGCCGTCGCGCTGCTGCTCGCCGTCGCCCGCAACACCGCGAGCGCCAGTGGCGCGCTGAAGGCGGGGGAGTGGAAGCGGTCGAAGTACACAGGCGTCGAGGTGCAGGGCAAGACGGTCGGCGTGGTGGGGCTGGGTCGCATCGGGGTGCTCTTCGCGTCTCGCATCGCCGCGTTCGGCACCCGGCTGATTGCGTACGACCCGTACATCCAGCCGGCCCGTGCGGCGCAGCTCGGCGTCCGCCTGGTCGGCCTGGAGGAGCTGCTGCGGGAGAGCGACTTCATCTCCATCCACCTGCCGAAGACGCCGGAGACGGTGGGCCTGATCGGTGAGAAGGAGTTGGCGCTCGTCAAGCCCACAGTTCGCATCGTCAACGCCGCCCGTGGTGGGCTGATCGACGAGCAGGCGCTCGCGGACGCGATCGCCGAGGGCCGCGTCGCCGGCGCCGGTGTCGACGTGTACAGCAAGGAGCCGTGCACCTCGTCGCCGCTGTTCGCCTTCGACAACGTGGTGGCCACCCCGCACCTGGGCGCCTCCACCCACGAGGCGCAGGACAAGGCCGGTCTCGCCGTTGCCAAGAGCGTCAAGCTGGCGTTGCAGGGCGAGTTCGTCCCGGACGCGGTGAACGTGCAGGCCGGCGGTGTGGTCGCCGAGGACGTTCGGCCGTTGCTGCCGCTGGCGGAGAAGCTCGGCCGGGCGTTCACAGCGGTCGCCGGTGTGGTCGCCGCCAGCGTCACCGTCGAGGTCCGCGGTGAGATCGTCAGCCACGACGTGTCGGTGCTCAAGCTCGCCGCCACCAAGGGCCTGTTCAGCTCCGTGGTCGAGGAGCAGGTCACCTACGTCAACGCCCCGCACCTGGCCGCCGAGCGTGGCGTCGAGGTCACCCTGGCCACCCTGGCCGAGACGGCCGAGCAGCCGACCCTGGTCACCGTACGCGGCGCGCTGCCGGACGGCCGGACGGTCAGTGTCTCCGGCACTGTCACCCACTCCGGCGCTCGGGACGTGCTGAAGCTGACCGAGGTGGACGGCTTCGACGTGGAGATCGGCGCGGAGGGCATCCTGCTCTTCCTGCGCTACGCCGACCGGCCCGGTGTGGTCGGCACTGTCGGTACCCTGCTCGGCGAGTCGGGCATCAACATCGCCGCCATGCAGGTGGCTCGTCGGGAGGCGGGCGGTGAGACGCTGATGACCCTCACCGTCGACCAGGCGCTCGGCGCCGACCTGCTCACCTCGGCCGCCGAGTCGATCGGCGCCACGGCGGCCAGCGCCGCCGACCTGCGCGACGAGTAGTAGACGACAAACACCGTGGGGGGCCTGGCGATTCGCCGGGCCCCTCGTCGTTTCCCGTCCGTGCCGCCGGTCAGGTCAGCCGGGCAGCCGCGCCGGCGGCGGGTAGACCGAGCCGTCCTGCGGGTCGAAGAGCATCAGCCCGTGCTCGCCGGCCAGCCGCTCGATGTCCAGTAGCACCTGGTCCGCGCAGGTCGGGTGCAGGTTCAGCTCGACGTGGTCGTGGGCCGCGTGCAGCGGCGCCACCGCCCAGGGGCTGTTCGGGCCGGGGTGACGGTCCGGATAGGAGGCGGTGATCGCCCGGTAGAAGCTGACCACCCGCGGATCGGGGTAGCGGTCCACGTGCCGCCCCTGCCGGCAACCGTTGACCGCTGTCCGCACGTCCTCGGGCGTCGCCCCGTCCTCCAGGGCCCACACGCTCAGATCGAAACTCACGGCGGATAGCGTGCCATCCGCCGTTCACCATGTCGAAACTGCCTCGCCGCCGGTCACCACCGATTACCGCAGTCTCCGGTCACGACGGTCCGGTGTGGAGACTCTTGCGTCGAGTTGCGTCGATTCGCTAGCGTACGCACTGCGGTCACTGGCCGAGTTCGAGGCGCCGGCCCGTCTTCGGGTGGCGCGGTCGACGTCCGGCCCGACCGGTCCGCACCCCTCGGTTGTGCGAGCCACGCGCACTCGTCGCTGACCGGCCCCCACTGTCGTTGCCGAGACCGTGGGGGCCGATCGCGGGCCCGACCGGCCGACAGTCACCGGGACCTGGTTGGTTCGCCGGCGGTAGGCGGCCGAGGTGCGAATCGGGCCGGAGCACCGCGGGGAGACGGGCTCGGTGTGGCGACGTTCCGCTCAGCGACGGTGTGCGAAGAGCGCGCGATAGTCGGAGTTGCCCCGGAACCACGCCAGGCCGGTAGGGCCGGCGGCGTAGAGCGCTGTGGCGTAGGCGTCGGCGATCGTCAGGTCGGGGCCCACCACTGTGGCGGCGACGAGGTGATCGGCCGGCTCGCCGGTGTGCGGGTCCACCACGTGCCCCTGCCGCCCGGTCACCCCGGAGGTGCCGACCGCTCCGGCGGTCATCTCCAGCACCAGCGGCGCGCGCTCGGGAGCGGTCGGGTGGTGCACCGCCACCCTCCAGGGTCCGCCGTGCGGCGCGCGACCCCGAACGACGAGGTCAGCGCCAGCGAGCACGGCGTAGTCGTGGATGCCGGCGGCGCGCAGCCGCTCCGCGGCGCGTTCCACAGCCCAACCGCCGAGCAGGCCGCCCGGGTCGAAGCCGCCGGGCACCGCCCAGGCGTCGAACCACCCGTCGGTTGCCGCGCGCATCGCGGCGCAGCGGTCCACCAGATCGGCGAGCGGCGGGTACGACTCCGGGCTGATCTCGCCCCGTCGCAGCCGGGAGACCAGGCTCTCCGGTCGGTTGGGGCCGTAGGTGAGGTCGATGGCGCGCAGCTCGGCGACGCTGTCCCGCAGCGCCTCGCCCACGCCCCGGCGGCCGAGCCACTCGGGGGCGTTGAGCAGCAGTGTGTACTCGGCGGTCGCGGTGCGTACGGTGTGCTGCACCGCGATCCGGCCCTCGGTGGCCGTGGCCGGGTCGATCCGGTGCCGGCGGCTGCCGAGTCGAAGGTCCGGCCGGCGGTTGCGGAACTTGGACGGGTCCGGCCAGCGGGTCCGTGGCTGCTCGTCGATGCGCATCGCATCTGCCCCCTCGCACATGGCGCCACGTCGTCGCGACCCCGTTGGTCAGCGGGCCCCCGCGACCCACCGAGCACCACGGTACGCAGCGGAGATGACCGCCCCATGAGTCCCAGCTGAGAGGGTGCTGTGCATTCGTGCATCCCAGATCGTGGACGTGGCGTACCGGGAGGCGGGACGGCGACGTACCGTTGCCCGAACGGAACCGTTGAGCAGAGGAGTGCGGTCGTGGCGCGGATCGCGGTGGTGGCCGGAGACGGCATCGGGCCCGAGGTGGTCGCGCAGGCCCGCAAGGTCCTCGACGCGGTGCTGCCCGAGGTGCAGGCCACCGAGTACGACCTCGGTGCCGCCCGCTGGCACCGTACCGGAGAGGTGCTGCCCGACTCGGTGCTGACCGAGCTGGCCGGGCACGACGCGATCCTGCTCGGCGCGGTCGGTGACCCGACGGTCCCGCCGGGTGTGCTGGAGCGGGGGCTGCTGCTCAAGCTCCGTTTCGCCTTCGACCAGTACGTCAACCTGCGCCCGTCCCGGCTCTGGCCCGGGGTCGCCGGCCCGCTGGGCAACGTGAAGCCGGGCGAGGTCGACCTCGTGGTGGTGCGCGAGGGCACCGAGGGGCTCTACGCCGGTGCCGGTGGATCCCTGCACCGGAACACCCCGGCCGAGGTCGCCACCGAGGAGAGCCTGAACACCCGGCACGGCGTGGAGCGGGTGATCCGCGACGCGTTCGCCCGCGCCGGCCGCCGGGAGCGGCGCAAGGTCACCCTCGTGCACAAGACCAACGTGCTCACCCACGCCGGGTCGCTGTGGGCGCGTACGTTCGACGCGGTCGCCGCCGAGCACCCGGACATCGAAACCGAGTACCAGCACGTCGACGCGGCGGCCATGTTCCTGGTCAGCCAGCCGCAGCGCTACGACGTGGTGGTCACCGACAACCTCTTCGGCGACATCCTCACCGACATCGCCGCGGCCGTCACCGGCGGCATCGGGCTGGCCGCCAGCGGCTGCATCAACCCCGAGGGGGCGTACCCCTCGATGTTCGAGCCGGTGCACGGCTCGGCGCCGGACATCGCCGGTCAGGGCATCGCCGACCCGGTCGCCGCTGTGCTCTCCGCCGCGTTGCTGCTGGAGCAGCTCGGGCACAGCGAGTCCGCCGCCCGGGTCAACGCGGCGGTCGCCGCCGAGCTGGCCAGCCGGGTTCCGGGCGTGACGCTGCGTACCGAAGAGGTCGGCGACCGGCTCGCCGCCCACGCCGTAGCCTGATCACCCCGGCCCGCCCGGCGACCGGCCCTGAGGCCGGTCTGCCACGGTCAGCCCGACCGGCGCTACCCGCTTAACGACCGTTCGGGGTAGGTTTCTGGCACAGCCATGTCGGTGTGCGGTCCCGCATGCCGTTGTTCCGCAGGGAGGTCAGCGCGATGAGCGGTGGTGACAAGCTCGACTTCGAGATCCGTCCGAATCTCGTGCCGGTATCCGCCGCCGATCGGGCCGCACTACTGACCAACCCCGGATTCGGCCGGGTCTTCACCGACCACATGGTCACGGTCCGCTACGCGGACGGCAAGGGCTGGTACGACGCCCGGGTGGAGGCGCGTGCCCCGATCCCGATGGACCCGGCCAGCGCGGTGCTGCACTACGCGCAGGAGATCTTCGAGGGCCTCAAGGCGTACCGCACGGCCGACGGTGGCGTGACGATGTTCCGGCCGGGCGCCAACGCGGCCCGCTTCGCCACCTCCGCGCAGCGGATGGCGATGCCGGTGCTGCCGCCGGAGGTGTTCGTCGACTCGTTGCACAAGCTCATCGAGATCGACCGGGAGTGGATCCCCACCGGCGAGGACGGCAGCCTCTACCTGCGGCCGTTCATGTTCGCCAGCGAGGTCTTCCTCGGCGTCCGCCCGGCCAACGAGTACCTCTACATGGTGATCGCCTCACCGGTCGGGGCGTACTTCACCGGTGGCGTCAAGCCGGTCACCGTCTGGGTCTCTCCGGACTACACCCGGGCCGCGCCCGGCGGCACCGGCGCGGCCAAGTGCGGCGGCAACTACGCCGCGTCGCTCGCGGCCCAGGCGGAGGCCATCGAGGCCGGCTGCGACCAGGTCGTCTTTCTGGACGCGGTGGAGCGCCGGTTCGTCGACGAGCTGGGCGGCATGAACGTCTTCTTCGTCTACGACGACGGCACTGTGGTCACCCCGCCGTTGACCGGCACGATCCTGCCGGGCATCACCCGCGACGCCGTCCTCGCGCTGGCCGGCGCGGCCGGACACCAGGTCGAGGAGCGGCCGGTCAGCTTCGCCGACTGGCAGGCCGACGCCGCCAGCGGACGCCTGAAGGAGGTGTTCGCCTGCGGCACCGCCGCGGTGGTCACCCCGATCGGTGGGGTCCGCTTCCCGGACGGCGAGTTCCTGATCGGTGGCGGCGAGCCCGGTCGGGTCACCACGGCCCTGCGTCAGCAACTTGTCGACATCCAGCGGGGCAAGGCGGCCGACCCGCACGGCTGGGTGCAGCGGGTCTTCTGATCTCCGTCGCTGCGCCGGCCCGTCCACCCGGACGGGCCGGCGCGGTTGGCCCTACGCGTCGGTGGGCTGCGCCTTGGTGGGCTCGTCGAGCAGGTGGTCGCGGAGCGCGGCGAGCTGCTCGTCGGTCACACCGGCGTGGCGCAGGTACGCCTCGACCGAGCCGTGCCCCGCGCGCAGCTCGTCCAGGAAGATCTGCATCGCCTCGGCGGGTGAGCTCAGGAACGGCGCCGGCACGTCCACGCCGCCCGGGGTGACGGTGGCCAGCCAGGCGCTGTACCGGGCCGACGCCACACTGCTCAACGCGTAGTCCGCGGCGATGTCCGCGTCGTCGACGCCGAGCACGGCGAGGGTCAGCGCGCAGACGATGCCGGTGCGGTCCTTGCCGGCTACGCAGTGCACCACCACCGGGGCGTTGACGGACTCGGCGATCAGGCCGATCGCCTCGGCCAACCCGGCGGTGCCGGTCTGGGCCAGGTCGGCGTACCGGTCCGCGAGGTACTGGGCGAGGCTGGCGCCCTCCTCGTGCGGCGTGCCCGCCCAGTCGGCGTGCTCCGGGTGGATGTGCCGGTAGGTCAGTCCCTGGTACGCCGGCACCCGGCCGTCGCGTTCCACCTCCGTGGGGCGGCGCAGGTCGATGACCGTGCGGATCCCGATCGCGGCGAACGCGTCCCGGTCCTGCTCGGTGAGGCGGTGCAGCGAGTCGGAGCGGTAGAGCCGTCCTCGGCGTACGGACCGGTCGTCGTGGCCGAGATAGCCACCGACGTCGCGGAAGTTGAAGGTGGCGGGGAGCGAGAGCTGGGGGTTGTTCCCGGTGGCGTCCACGCTCACACGGTAACGGCCGGTGGGACAGCGCCCCACCGGCCGTCGGGTCGAACAGTCACCGTGCGGTGCCGGGCGGGAGCGCGCCGTACGTCTCGTCGTAGTAGCCACCCAGCTGATCCCGGTAGCTCGGGTCGCTGTGGCTGGTCTCGTCGTACTCCGGGGCGGCCTTGATCTGGTCCCGGGTCCGGTCGACGGAGACGGTGCGCTGGTCGTGGTCGACCTGGTTGACGGTGCCGGCCGGCAACATCACCTTCTTGCCGAAGATCCAGGGCCCGGTGTCCACGACCAGGTAGCTGCCGCCCACCTCGTGGCTGGCGCTGTCGATCTTGCCGACTCCACCGTCGGTGGCCTCGACCTTGTAGCCGACCAGGTCGACGTCGGCCACGCCGGCGTGGTCGCGGTAGCGCCAGGGGTCGAACGTGCCGGCCGGCGCCCCGCCGGGCACCGTGCCCTGGTCGCCGCCGCGCAGCGGGTCCGGCCCGGCGTGGGTGGCGTGCGGATCGATCCTGTCCATGCCGTTCACTCCTGACTGTCACCGATCAACTCATGTCTCCGCAGGAGCTACCCGGCCGCCGGGGGCCGGAAACGGCCACAGGCTCAGGCCAGTGCGGCCTCGGCGTCCAGGGTGACCGCCGCGGCGTGCACGACGGCGGAGATCCGCAGGGCCTCGTGCAGCTGCTCCCGGGTGAAGCCGCTGCCGCGCAGCTTCTTCTCGTGCAACTCCAGGCAGACCCCGCAGCCGGCGATGGCCGACACGGCGAGGCACCAGAGCTCGAAGTCGCCCTTGTCCACTCCCGGCCTCGCGATGATCTGCATCCGCAGTCGCGCCGGCATCGAGGCGTACTGCTCGTCGCCGATCAGGTGCTTGGCCCGGTAGTAGATGTTGTTCATCGCCATGATCGCCGCAGCGCCCTTGGCCGCCTCGACACCCTCCGGCCCGAGGTGCCCGAGCGCCTCGGCCGCGATCTCCCGCAGCACCAGGGGGTTGCGGGCGGTCATCGCACAGGCCAGCGCGGTGCCCCAGGTCTGCACCGGGGTCAACGTTGAGGAACCGACGGTGGCGCCCAGGTTGAGCTTGATGTCCTTGGCGTACTCCGGCAGGGCTGCCGTGATCGCGTCCAGGCCCATGGTCAGACCCCGGTGGCGATCGTCTTGGACGCGTTGTTGGCGCCCAGCGATACGCGGGCGGCGAGTCCGTGCTCAGGTAAGCGGTCACTGACGGTGAGCACAGGTCCCCCTTGGAGACGGCGCGGTGGCCATCATCGGATCCGTTCCGAATGCTTTCGCATGGCAGTCTCCGCCGATGAGTGGCCCGGTGGCTTGTGAAGCCGATCACGAGCGGCGGTACGGTGCGAACGCACCCTCCGTCACCATCCCGCGATGTGGATTGTTCCTCCCAAAAACAGGGGAGGAGTGGCAGAGTGGCCATCGTGACCAGCACCGCCCTGATTATTGCGACCTAGCGCGCCGGCCCTCCCCTCTGCCGAGCGCGCAGACCTCCCGCATCCGCGGGAGGTCTTTTTGTTGCTCCGAGAAAGGATCCTGATGACGTTCCAGGTCTTCGACACCACGTTGCGCGACGGCGCCCAGCGCGAGGGGCTCACCTACTCGGTGGTCGACAAGCTGGCCGTGGCCCGGCTGCTCGACGAGTTCGGCGTCGGCTTCATTGAGGGCGGCTGGCCGGGCGCGGTGCCCAAGGACACCGAGTTCTTCCGCCGCGCCCGCACCGAGCTGGAGCTGCGGCACGCCGTACTCGTCGCGTTCGGGGCCACCCGCAAGGCCGGCGTTCCGGTCGCGGACGACCCCCAGGTGCGCGCCCTGCTGGAGGCGCAGACCCCGGCCGTGGCCCTGGTCGCCAAGGCCGACAGCCGGCACGTCGAGCGCGCGCTGCGCACCACCGGCGCGGAAAACCTCGCGATGATCCACGACACCGTCGACCACCTCGTCCGCGAGGGTCGACGGGTCTTCGTCGACGGCGAACACTTCTTCGACGGCTACCGGCACGACCCCGCGTACGGCGCGGCAGTGGTGCAGACAGCGCTCGCGGCCGGCGCCGAGCGGATGGTGCTCTGCGACACCAACGGCGGCATGCTGCCGTCCCAGGTGACCGCCGTGATCCGTGACCTGACCGACCGGCTGGGGATCGACGCCGGGCTGCTCGGTATGCACGCTCAGAACGACACCTCCTGCGCGGTCGCCAACACGATCGCCGCCGTCGAGGCGGGCGTGCGCCACGTGCAGGGCACCGCCAACGGGTACGGCGAACGCCCGGGCAACGCCGACATCTTCGCGGTCGTCGCCAACCTCCAACTCAAGCTCGGCATGCCCGTCCTACCGGAGGGCTGCCTGGCGCAGATGGTGCGGGTCTCGCACGCCATCGCCGAGATCGCCAACATCGCCCCCGACACCCACCAGGCGTACGCCGGGGCCGCCGCCTTCGCCCACAAGGCGGGGTTGCACGCGAGCGCGATCAAGGTCGACCCGTTGCTCTACAACCACGTGGACCCGTCGGTGGTGGGCAACGACATGCGGATCCTGATCACCGAGATGGCGGGTCGGGCCAGCGTCGAGCTCAAGAGTCGTGAGCTCGGACTGGACCTGGCCGGCCGCCCGGACGCCCTGAACCGGGTCACCAAGCGGGTCAAGGAGTTGGAGGCGGGTGGCTGGTCCTTCGAGGCGGCCGATGCCTCCTTCGAGCTGCTGGTCCGCTCCGAACTGCCGGAGGGCAGTCCGGCCCGGCCGTTCACCCTGGAGTCGTACCGGGTGTTGGTCGAGCACCGCGAGGACGGGGCGGTGGTCTCCGAGGCGACCGTCAAGATCCGGGTTCGCGGCGAGCGGGTGATCGCCACCGCCGAGGGCAACGGGCCGGTCAACGCCCTCGACGAGGCGTTGCGGGTGGGGCTGGCGCGGCACTATCCGCAGCTGCGTGACTTCGAGTTGGCCGACTACAAGGTGCGCATCCTGGAGGGCAGCCACGGCACCGGTGCGGTCACCCGGGTCCTGCTGGAAACCTCGGACGGCGGCGGCCGGGACTGGACCACTGTCGGCGTCCACCCCAACGTGGTCGAGGCCAGCTGGCACGCCCTGGTAGACGCCCTCACCTACGGCCTGGCCCCCACCACCGTCTAACCCCCCACTCTCGCGATCTTGCACTTGGTGTTGACGGTCTGCGGCTTTTGTCGCTGATGCCGGGACAGTAAGTGCAAGATCGACGAGGTGGGTTGGACTGCGGTCGAGGGTCGCGTTGAAGTCTCCGGCGAGGATCCGCAGGCCACCGTCCGGAGTGGCCGGTGGCTGGGCGGTCAGGTCGGCACGCCAGGCGCCCACCTGGTCCAGCGCGTACGGCGCCGAGGGGTGGGCCGACTCGACGCGGACCGGGGGCCCGCCGGGGACGGACACCGTCGCGTACGCCTGGCTGAAGCCCCAACCCTCGAGGTTGCGCCGGACACCGCCGTCGGTGATCGGCCACCGCGAGTAGAGCCCGGAGCCGGCGGTGCCCACCTCCGGGTTGAGCTGCCGGTGCGGCAGTAGCGTGGCGAGGCCGAGCTGATCCAGGGCTGCCTGGGCGTCCGGCGTGAACTCCTGCACGGCGAGCACATCCACCCGGTGTCGCCGGACCAGCTCCACGAGCGTCCGCGCGTCGGCGGCGCCGGCGAGCAGATTGGCGGTGAGTAGCCGCACTGTCGGCCCGGCCGCCGCGGGCTGCGGGCTGGCCAGCGCCCGAGGTGCGACGGTGCCGAGCAACGCCACCGCCGTCAGGGCCGCGAGCGCCGCCGGTCACCAGCGCCGTAGGGCGAGTACCAGGGCCAGGACCAGCACGCTGACGCCCGCGACGTACGGCGTGAAGGCGAGCGCCTGCACCAACGGCCCCCGGTCCAGGCCGAGCAGTCGGGCGGCCGCCCAGAGGGCGGTGGGTACAACGGCAAGCCAGCAGAGCACCGTGCCGAGCCGGGCCTTTCGCTGCGCGGGCGGAGCGTCGACGATCACGACGGTGATCCTAGTCAGACCTCGCGAGGCCATTTCGTGAATGGTGGTGCGCTCACATTTCACAATTATCTGACGGCTGGTTGACACCCCGGAAAAGCGAGATCAACTATTGACTGGTGGCTTTTTCCGGTGCTACGTTCCATCTGGCTTAAACGACGCAACTCTGAGTAGTAACAGCAGCTCAGAGGGGATGCAGATTGCTGGGAAATCAATCTCGTCGGGTGTGAGCGAGGCCGCTTTCCACCGCCCAACTGTCGTTGTACGCCTATTTATGGGCAGTCAACCGTCCCGCCCCGCGGGTCGGCCGAATTCGCACGGTCACACAAGGGGGACCTGTCATGAGCACATCCTTCCGACGTAAGGTGGCGGCGGTAACGTTCGCCGTCCTGGGGCTCAGTCTCGCCGGCGGGGGCATCGCTATCGCCCAACCGTCGGCGAAGGCGCCGCAGGAAGCGGTCCAGCCGGCACGCGGCACGAACTCCCAGCCGCCGGTCAGCGCCGAGTCGGCGCGCATCGCGAAAGCGGCGCTGAAGGCGGGTGCGGCCACTCCACTGGTGGCCACCAACGTCTACACCGTCGTCAACTCCAACGGCACCAAGGCGCGCGGTGGCGGCACCGTGGTCAAGTACGGCGTCGGCCAGTACGAGGTGATCTTCGGCCACAACGTGACGGCCGGCGCCTTCCTGGCCACCATCTCCCGGTCGGACTCCTGCTGCATCCCGCCGGGTGGTGAGGTCTCCGTCGCTCCACGGCTGCTGACACCCAACGCGGTCTTCGTGCAGACCCGCAACTCGGCCGGGACCCCGTCCGACCTGGGCTTCACCCTGCTCACCCACACGCCCTGACCGAACCGACACCCGGCCCCCGTCGCCTCCGGCGCGGGGGCCGGACCCTGTCTGCCCGGCGCGCACGCCCGGCCCGGATCGGCGGCGCCAGGTTGGGGTCGGGCCCTGCTCGACCGGTTCGTGCCGCTCGGGCGCACAGTGGCCGGTCCCTTGCCGGTTGTCCGCCCCTCGACAGGCTCGCGACGGTCGTCACCCTTCCGCGCGGCTCATCCCCATTCCGGCCACTGCGGGCCGGTCCGGGCCGCACAATCCGACGTTTGCCGGGCGTGTGCCCGGGAAGCAAGCACCGTGACGGACATCTCGGACACCCTGGCCAGCATGCCCAGCCCGGTCGATCCGGAGCCGACCGGTATCGAGCTGGAACAGACCCTCTTCGAGGTCAAACGCGTGATCGTCGGGCAGGATCGCCTCGTCGAACGCCTGCTCACCGCCCTGGTCGCCAACGGACACTGCCTCCTGGAGGGGGTGCCCGGCGTGGCCAAGACACTGGCCGCGCAGACCCTCGCGACGGTGGTCGGCGGCACCTTCTCCCGGATTCAGTTCACCCCGGACCTGGTGCCCTCCGACATCGTCGGCACCCGGATCTACCGGGCGTCGAAGGAGACCTTCGACATCGAGCTGGGCCCGATCATGGCCAACCTGGTGCTGGCCGACGAGATCAACCGGGCCCCGGCCAAGGTCCAGTCGGCGCTGCTGGAGGCGATGGCCGAACGGCAGGTCTCGATCGGCGGGCGCAGCTGGCCGGTCCCGGAGCCGTTCCTGGTGCTGGCCACCCAGAACCCGATCGAGTCCGAGGGGGTCTACCAGCTCCCGGAGGCGCAGCGTGACCGGTTCCTGATGAAGGTGGTAGTCGACTACCCCAGCGACGCCGACGAACTGGCCATCCTCTACCGGATGAGCACCGACCGGCCGACCCCGCGCCCGGTGCTCGACGCGCAACGGCTGCGGGACCTCCAGATCCACGCCGAGCGGGTCTTCGTCCACCACGCGTTGGCCGAGTACGTGGTGCGGCTGATCCTCGCCACCCGCGACCCGGGCCGGTTCGGGCTGCCCGAGATCGCCCCGCTGTTGGCGTACGGGGCCAGCCCCCGGGCCACCCTGGGGCTGGTCGCTGCCGCCCGGGCACAGGCCCTGCTGCGCGGGCGGGAGTACGTGCTGCCCGAGGACATCCGTGAGCTGGCCGTCGACGTCCTCGCCCACCGGCTGGTGCTCTCCTTCGACGCGGTGGCCGACGGGGTGTCGGCCGAGAGCGTGGTGCGACGGCTCGTCGAGGCGGTGCCGCCGCCCCGGCTGGCCACCGGACACCCGCAGCAGACACCGGATCTGGCGGCGGCATGAGACGCGCCACCGTCGCGCCCGCCGACCCCGGCCTTGCCGAGCTGGCCCCGGACCAGCGCCTGCGCCGCCTGGAACTGACAGTCACCCGCCGACTGAACGGCCTGCTGCACGGCCAGTACCGCGGTCTGCTGCCCGGTCCCGGCAGTGAGCCGTCCGGCAGCCGCGAGTACCGGCCGGGCGAGGACGAGGTTCGCCGGATGGACTGGGCGGTGACAGCCCGGACCGCCGTACCGCATGTCCGGCAGGTCGACGCCGACCGGGAACTGACCACCTGGCTGCTCGTCGACGGCAGCGCCAGCATGGAGTTCGGCACCGCCGAGCTGGACAAACGGGAACTGGCGGTGGCCGCCGTCGCGGCGGTCGGCTTCCTGACCGCGGGCGTCGGCAACCGCCTCGGCGCCCAGGTGCTGCGCGCCGACGGGGTACGCCGCTTCCCGGCCCGCAGCGGGCGTACCCATCTGCTCGCTCTGCTCCGCGCGTTGCTCGCCGCCCCCCGGGCCACCGCGCCCACCGACCGGCCCGGGCGAAGGCCGACGGCCCTACCGCCCGATCTGGCCGACGGACTCGACGCGCTGCACCGGATCGCCAACAGGCGTGGGCTGGTCGTGGTGGTCTCCGACTACCTCGACGGCCTGCCCGACGATCCCAGTCAGGCAGCGCCCTGGGAGCGGACCATGCGCCGGCTGGCCGTCCGGCACCAGGTGCTGGCGATCGAGGTGACCGACCCGCGTGAGCTGGAACTGCCGGACGTCGGCCTGATCACGCTCGTCGACCCGGAGACCGGTCGGCACCGCGAGGTGTGCACATCGGACCGTGGGCTGCGCGAGCGGTACGCCGAGGCCGCCACCGCCCAGCGCGAACAGGTCCACCAGGCGCTGCGCCGCAGCGGGGCCACCCACCTGCCGCTGCGCACCGACGGGGACTGGAGCGCGGACATCGTCCGGCACGTGCACGCCCAGCGTCGACTGGCCGCCGCGCCGGTCGGCCGACCCCGGGGAGGTGCCGCGTGATCTGGCAGTCGCCGCTGCGACTCTGGCTGCTGATCGGCGTGCTCGCCCTGGTCGTCGCGTACCTGGTCATGCAGCGGCGACGCAGCCGGTACGCGGTCCGCTTCACCAACCTGCGGCTGCTGGACCGGGTGGCGCCGGAGCGGCCCGCCTGGCGTCGACACGTACCGGCCGGGCTCTTCCTGGCCATGCTGGCGCTGCTCGTGGTCGGCTTCGCCCGCCCGAGCGCCGAGGTCCGGGTGCCCCGCGAACGGGCCACGGTGATGGTGGCGGTGGACGTCTCCACGTCGATGCTCGCCACCGACGTCGAACCGGACCGGTTGGCCGCGGCGAAGGAGGCCGCCCGGCGCTTCGTCGAGGGCCTGCCCGACGAGTTCAACGTGGGTCTCGTCGCGTTCGCCGGCAGCGCGGCCGTGCTGGTGCCCCCGGGCACCGACCGGGACGCCCTCGACGAGGGGATCGACCGGCTCGCCGAGGGCATCACCGGTGTCCAGGGCACCGCGATCGGCGAGGCAATCAACACCTCACTCGGCGCGGTCAAGAGCCTGGACAGCGAAGCCGCGAAGGAGACCCCACCGGCCCGGATCATCCTGCTCTCCGACGGCGCCAACACCTCCGGGATGGACCCGATGGAGGCGGCCGCGGAAGCGGTGAAGGCGGAGGTGCCGGTGCACTCGATCTCGTTCGGCACCCCGTCCGGGTTCGTCGACCGAGGTGGACGACCCATCCAGGTGCCGGTGGACGGTCAGACCCTCAAGGCGGTCGCCGAGGAGACCGGCGGCATTTTCCACGAGGCCAGCACCACCGACGAGCTGCGCGCCGTCTACGACGACATCGGCAGCTCGGTGGGCTACCGCACCGAGCGGCAGGACGTCTCGGCCCGGTTCATCGGCCTCGGACTGGTGTTCGCGATGGGTGCCGCCGCGGGCTCGATGCGCTGGTTCTCCCGGCTGCCCTGACCGCCGCGCACAACCGACGTCGACCGTGAGGAGTACGCATGGCAGTACAGACCGGACTGGGCGAACCGCGCGGTCCCTGGTTCATCTCGCCGGAACTCGACCCGGACGGGCGCGGGTGGTGGGACGCGCCCGACCGCGACCCGGGCGGGCGACGGCCTGGGCGGCTGCTCGCCGTGCTGGCAGTGGTGGCGGTCTCGGCCGTCTCCGGTGCTCTCGCCGGTGGCGTGGTGGCCAGCCGGGACGGGGCTGGGGGCCCGGCTGCGGCGTCCGCCGCCCCGGTGCCGGCAGAGCTGGTCACCGCGGCCGAGCGGACCGTACCCGGGGTGGTGTCGGTGCTGGCCGGCGGCGCGACCAGCGGGTCCGCGACCGGCTCCGGCTTCGCCGTGGACGACCAGCAGCACCTGATCACCAACGACCATATCCTGGCCAAGTCCGGTGGCGGGCCGGTGACGGTGGAGCTGCCCGACGGCCGCCGGTTCGCCGCCGAGGTGGTCGGACGGGAGCCGCGCAGCGACCTGGCGGTGCTCAAGGTGCCGGCGTCGGCCGGTCTCACTCCGCTGCCCCTGGCCAAGCCGGGCGCGACCCGGGTCGGTGAGCCGGTGCTCGCGGTGGGGTCGCCGCTCGGTCTGGCCGGCACGGTCACCGCGGGCATCGTCAGCGCGCTCGACCGGGAGGTACGGCTCGGCAACAACCGACACAGCGCGGTGCAGACAGACGCGTCCATCAACCCCGGCAACTCCGGTGGGCCACTGGTCAACGCGCGCGGGGAGGTGGTCGGGGTGAACACCGCCATCGCCACCATCGACGGCAACGGCTCGATCGGCATCGGGTTCGCCATCCCGATCGACCAGGTGCAGCAGACCGCCGACACGATCATCGGCAAGGGTGGCTGAGCTGCCCGAACGCCCTGACGGGGGTCACCACTGTCAGATATCCGGCCGGACGGCATCGGACCATGGAAATATTACGCTCGGTATGGATACTGGCGGAGGTGGAGCGTCCTCTTCTCACGGTCCTCCTGCTGGTGGGCCTGGTCATCGGATGTGCAGTGGGGTCGGCGTACACCCGGGCACGACGCGGGTGGAACGATTACCAGACCGTCAAGAAATCGGTGCCAGGCGCCCGCCGGGGCGCCTGGTCGCTGATCCGCGGCGTCGCCGTGAAGGCCGCGGTGATCGGGGTGCTGCTCTTCGGCGCCGTGGCGTACGCGGCCGTCGGCTCCGACGAGGAGACCGCCGGACCGGCGCCCAGCCAGTCCCCGACGCAGAGTGAGCCTCCGCACCGATGACCCTCGGCGGGTCGTCGCGGGTTAGCCTCGGGGCGTGGACGACGGACTGCGGGTGACCGACCGGTGGGTCGTTCCCGCCGGGGAGCTACGGGAGCGCTTCTCCCGCTCGTCGGGGCCCGGCGGGCAGGGCGTGAACACCGCGGACTCCCGCGTCGAGCTGAGCTACGACGTGGCCAACTCGCCGGCCGTGCCCGAGTGGCTGCGGTCGCGGGCGCTGGCCCGGCTGGCCAACCGCCTCGTCGACGGGGTGCTGACGATCGCCGCCAGCGAGCACCGGGCCCAGCTGGCCAACCGGGAGGCGGCCCGGGCCCGGATGACCGCCCTGCTGCGGGAGGCCGCCGCGCCCCCACCGCCGAGCCGCCGAGCGACCCGCCCGTCGCGTGGAGCCAAGGAACGCCGGCTGGCCGAGAAGAAACGCCAGTCCCAGCGCAAGCGGGACCGCCGCGCCGACGACGACTAGACCGCGCCGACGACGACTAGACCGGGACGGCGGCGAGCAGCCGGTCGCGCAGCACGGCGGCCCGCTCGGCGAACCCGCGCTGCGCCGCCGCGTACTCCGCCCGGCCGTCCGGAGTCTCCACCCGCACCGGCGGGTAGCCGAGTGCCGCCAGGTCGTACGGGCTGGCCCGCATGTCCAGCGTGCGGATGTCCCGGGCCAGGTCGAACGCGTCGGCCACCAGCTCCGAGCAGACCAACGGCGACACCTTGTACGCCCACTTGTACAGATCCATGTTGGCGTGCAGGCAGCCCGGCTGCTCGTGCGCGTGCTGCGTCTCCCGGGTCGGGGTGAGCAGGTTCAACGGGCGGGCCGGCGCTGTGAAGAACCGGAACGCGTCGAAGTGGCTGCACCGCACGCCCCGCTCCTCGACGACCTCGGCGGTGCGCTCCGCGCTCAGCCGCAGCGGCCAGGCGTTGTGCCGCAGCTCCTCCCGGGTCTGCCGGTAGACCATCGCCCACTCGTGCATCCCGAAGCAGCCGAAGTGCGGTGCCCGCCCCCGCGTCGCCTCCAGCAGGGAGCGGATCCAGGCGATCGACTCGCCACGCCGCGCGCGTACCCCCTCGGTGTCGAGGGTGACCCCGGCGGTGCTGGCGCGGTAGTCGCGGCCGAACTCGGCCGGATCGGCGTCGCGCAGCTCGACCCCGGACCCCGGATGCCAGCGACGCAGCTGTGCCGGGCGGTGCGAGTAGTAGGTGAACAGGAAGTCGGCCACCGGATGCCGCTCACCACGACGTCGCCGGGCCAGGTGCGGGGTCAGCCAGACGTCCACCCGCTCCTCGTGGGCCCGCAGGCGGGCCTGCCACTGCGCCACGTCGAGCACGGCGGGGGCGAGGGCGGCGGTCACGCACCCAGGGTACGACCGCCGCCCGCACACCCGGTCAGGGCATCTGCACCCGGACCCCGGCGGAGAACACCCCGCTGCGCAGCTCCAGCTGCTGGGGCGGGTCCCGCCCGTCGACGGTGAAGACCAGCGGGAGCACCATCCGGGTGCCCGCCGCCATCGGGTCGGCGAAGACGTCCCGACCCAGGTTCGCCGTCCGGGTGGCCGACTCGTCGGTGCTCACCCAGCGCCCGCCGGGCAGGTACGCCCGTTGCAGCTCGCTGTGCCACGGCTGGTGGTCGCCGGTGACGTTGCGCACACCCACTGTGGCCTCGCAGCGTCGCCCGTTCGCCGGTGCGGCACCGCCGCCGTCGGGCTTCCCGGCGCTGCCGGGCGCGCCGCAGGTCATCCGGTACACGGTGAACTCGAACGCCGACTCGCGCAGCGGCACGCCCAGCGACCCGTTGACCCCGGAGCCCACCCACGCGCCGCTGGTGGGCTGCTTCTGCGTGTCGATCGCCGCTACCTGCCGGGTCGCCGTCCAACCCGCGGTGCCGACCACGCCGGCCAGCACCACGACCGCGGCGCCCACCAACATCCAGACCGGCGGGGTACGCCGCCGCCGCACCGGACTCGGGGCGGCCGGGCGGGGGTAGACCGTGCCGCGACCACCCTCGCCGCCGCCGCTGGTGGAGAGTGCGGCAGCCGTCACCCGACGCCCTCGCCGACGTCGCCACACCCACACCAGGGCGGCGCTGATCAGCAGCAGGACCGCCAGCCCGGCGAGCAGCACCGGGTAGCGGCGCCACGGCGGGGCCTCGGTCACCTCGGCCGCCGGTGCCGCTGCCGCCTGCCAGGTGGCACTGGCGCAGTCGTACGGCCGGCTGCCGTCACTGGTGAACGCGCAGGTCGGCGCGGTCAGCGGCCGGCCCGGCGCGGTCGCGGCGAGCGCGGTGCCCAGGGTGGTGGTGCTGTGCGCGGGCAGCCGCAGTCGCCAGGTCACCTCGGTGGCCGATCCGCCGGCCGGGGTGGACCGGCCACCACCGCTGATCGCGGTCGTCGACGAGCCGGGCGGCAGTTCCTGACGCACTGTGGTCACCAGCGGCGAGTTGCTCACGTTGCGCACCTGGATCCGGTACCTCGGTGCCGGGCTGCTCTCCGTGGCGACCGCCACCGTCACCTGTTGTGGGGGCGCCGACGCCGGCGCCCGGGTCGGCGGCGCCATCGCCGGTGGCGCCGAGGGCGGGGTGGGCTCGGTCACCCGCGCGACCATCGCCACCGGTGCCCGGGTTCCCGCTGGTGCTGGTGTGGCGGCCGGTAGTGGTGGCGCGACCGCCGTTGGTCGTGGCGTCGCGGCCGGTGGTCGTGGCGCGGCAGCCGTTGGTCGTGGCGTCGCGGCCGGTGGTCGTGGCGCGGCCGCCGCCTCCGGAGCCGCCGTCGGCAGGGCCGGCACGGCGGCGAGGATGCCGAGGCAGTGCACGAACACTGCGAGGGCTCTGTGGTGTCGTGTCGATGCAGGCATACGAACGAACCTCCGGAGCCGACGCTAGGGGCGAGCCGCCTCCGTGCGGGTACGAAGTCGAGAAGTCCGCACCGGTCACCTCCAGCTCCGCTAGGGTGCCGCGCGCTGACGGGTTGCGCACACCCGACCGCCGGTCCTGGCCGGTTGGGGCACCGGCGGCGCTAGATTGGCCGGGTGCGTATCGCTCGTTTCGCCCATGCCAAGGGAATGTCGTTCGGTGCCGTCGAAGGCGAAGCGGAGGCCGGGCCGCAGGGCCTGACCATCGCCGAGATCGAGGGTCACCCGTTCGGCAATCTCACCTTCAGTGGGGCCCGCTGGGCCCTCTCCGACGTCCGGCTGCTCTCGCCGATCCTGCCCAGCAAGGTCGTCTGCGTCGGCCGCAACTACGCCGACCACGCCGCCGAGCTCGGCAACGAGGTGCCCAAGGAGCCGCTGCTCTTCCTCAAGCCGTCCACCTCGGTGATCGGCCCCCGGGACGCCATCCGACTGCCGATCTTCTCCAGGCAGGTCGAACACGAGGCGGAGCTGGCGGTCGTGATCGGGGCGCCGGGTGCGCGCCGCGCCGACCGCGCCGCCGCCGAACGCGCCATCTTCGGCTACACCTGCGCCAACGACGTCACCGCTCGGGACCTCCAGCGTTCGGACGGGCAGTGGACCCGGGCCAAGGGCTTCGACTCGTTCTGCCCGATCGGCCCGTGGATCACCACCGGGCTGGACGTCTCCGACCTGGAGATCCGGTGCGAGGTGGGTCGCAACCCGGAGGAGATGGAGGTACGCCAACTCGGCCGGACGAAGGACATGGTCTTCGACGTGCCGGGCCTGGTGTCGTACATCTCGCACGTGATGACCCTGCTGCCCGGCGACGTCGTTCTCACCGGCACTCCGGCCGGGGTTAGCCCGCTTGTCGAGGGGGATACGGTCACCGTGCGGATCGACGGCATCGGCGAGCTCACCAACCCGGTGGTTCCCGTCGCCTGATCCGTCTGATGCCCCTGTTTCCGCAGCTCACGGGTGGTTCGGGGGGATCGGATTTGGCCTGCCGGCACCGGGAGGGTAAAGTTCACTCCCGGCGCCGCAAGGGGCCAATGGGGTATGGGGTAATTGGCAGCCCGACTGATTCTGGTTCAGTTAGTCTAGGTTCGAGTCCTGGTACCCCAGCGCTGCTGGAATTCGCGAGAATTTCCAGACGCTGGATTCTGACGGAGTTCGACTCCGCCCCTTCGGGGGCGGAGGGTGGTCTTCGGTAGAGTGCAGCTCCTCCACCGGTAAGGTGGGGGAGCGAAAGTTGTTCTGGCCCCGTCGTCTAGTGGCCCAGGACGCCGCCCTCTCAAGGCGGTAGCGCCGGTTCGAATCCGGTCGGGGCTACATCGTGCACAGCCCGTCTCACCTCGTGAGGCGGGCTGTTTCGTGTGCGCCGCCGGGCCCTCGGGTGACAGCGCACCCCGCGCTCGTGCCCGGGTGCGGTGCCGCTAGACTACATTCGCGCCGCCCGCGAGGGTGGTGAACGGAAAAGTTCTGGCCCCGTCGTCTAGTGGCCCAGGACGCCGCCCTCTCAAGGCGGTAGCGCCGGTTCGAATCCGGTCGGGGCTACAACCGAAGGCTCATCTCGCGACGCGAGATGAGCCTTCCTCGTTCCCCCCTCCCCCCTCCCCTTCATGATCAACATGGGCGGGGGTGGGGGAGGGGGGACGGGGAGCGGGTTAGAGGCCGGACAGGCGTTGGCCGGCTCTTACTACGGCCATGGCGTGGCGTTCGCCGGGGCGGCGGCCCAGGCGCTCGATCGGGCCGGAGATGCTGACCGAGGCGATGACCCGGCCGGTGCGGTCGCGGATCGGGGCGGAGACGCTCGCCACGCCGGCCTCCCGCTCGGCGACGCTCTGCGCCCAGCCGCGGCGGCGTACTTCGGCGAGGGTGCGGCCGGTGAACTTGCTGCGCGGCAGCAGCGGCATCACGGCCTCCGGCGGCTCCCAGGCGAGCAGGATCTGGGCCGCGGAGCCGGCCGTCATCGGCAGCACCGAGCCGACCGGAACGGTGTCCCGTAGACCGCTGGCGCGTTCCGCCGCCGCCACGCAGATCCGCTCGTCGGCGCGGCGCAGGTAGAGCTGCGCGCTCTCACCGGTGGCGTCGCGCAGCGCGGCCAGCAGCGGCTCGGCGGCGGTCAGCAGAACGTCCGGTGCGGCGTTGGCCAGCTCGCCCAGGCGAGGGCCGGGCCGCCATCTGCCCTGGGTGTCGCGCACCAGCATTCGGTGGATCTCCAGGGCCTGGGCCAGGCGATGTGCTGTGGCCCGGGGCAGCTTGGTGCGTTCGACGAGTTCGGCCAGGCTGGCGCCGTCCACGCAGGCGGCCAGGATGACCACCGCCTTGTCGAGAACGCCGACACCGCTCATACTGTGTCCCACAAGCCGAAACTTACCTCCCAGAATTTAGGATGTCCAGATGGTGGGAGTCACTCCTGAGCCGAGGACCCTGGCCGAGAAGGTCTGGGACGCGCACGTCGTACGGTCCGCCGCTGGTGAGCCGGACCTGCTCTTCATCGACCTGCACCTGCTGCACGAGGTGACCAGCCCGCAGGCGTTCGACGGGCTGCGGCTCGCCGGGCGCCGGGTTCGTCGTACCGACCTGACCCTCGCGACCGAGGACCACAACACCCCGACCGGGTACGCCGACCCGGCGTTCCGCCTCCGCCGTGGTGACCTGCTCACCATCGCGGACCCCACGTCGCGTACGCAGATCGAGACGTTGCGCCGCAACTGCGCCGAGTTCGGGGTCCGACTGCACCCGCTGGGCGACGACAACCAGGGCATCGTGCACGTGATCGGCCCGCAGCTCGGTCTCACCCAGCCGGGCCTGACGATCGTCTGTGGCGACTCGCACACCGCCACCCACGGCGCCTTCGGCGCGCTCGCCTTCGGCATCGGCACCAGCGAGGTGGAGCACGTGCTGGCCACCCAGACGCTGACGCAGAGCCGGCCGAAGACGATGGCCGTGAACGTCACCGGCCGGCTCGCGCCCGGCGTGACCGCCAAGGACCTGGTGCTCGCGCTGATCACGCAGGTCGGCACGGGTGGGGGTCGCGGGCACATCGTCGAGTACCGCGGCGAGGCGATCCGCGCCCTCTCCATGGAGGGGCGGATGACCATCGCCAACATGTCCATCGAGTGGGGCGCCAAGGCCGGCATGATCGCGCCGGACGAGACCACCTTCGCGTACCTCAAGGGTCGACCGAACGCGCCGCAGGGCGCGGACTGGGACGCGGCGGTGGCGTGGTGGCGGACGCTGCCGACCGACGACGGCGCGCGCTTCGACGCCGAGGTGACCCTGGACGCCAGCCAGATCACCCCGTTCGTCACCTGGGGCACCAACCCCGGGCAGGGTGCGCCGCTGAGCGCCCCGGTGCCGGACCCGGAGGAGTTCACCACCGACTCGGAGCGCACCGCCGCCCGCCGGGCCCTGGAGTACATGGACCTGCGCCCCGGCACCCCGCTGCGGGAGCTGCCCGTCGACGTGGTCTTCGTGGGGTCCTGCACCAACGGCCGTCTGGAGGACCTGCGGGCCGCCGCCGACGTGCTGCGTGGCCACCGGGTCGCCGACGGCGTCCGGATGCTCGTGGTGCCCGGCTCCGCCGCCGTGCGCGAGGCCGCCGAGGCCGAGGGGCTGGACAAGGTCTTCGCCGACGCCGGGGCCGAGTGGCGGTTCGCCGGCTGCTCCATGTGTCTGGGGATGAACCCCGACACGCTGAAGCCGGGCGAGCGCTCCGCCTCCACCTCGAACCGCAACTTCGAGGGCCGTCAGGGCCGGGGTGGGCGTACCCACCTGGTTTCCCCGCCGGTGGCCGCCGCCACCGCAGTGGTCGGCCGGCTGGCCGCCCCCGCCGACCTGTAGAAGGGACCGACGAGATGGACAAGTTCACCACCCACACCGGCACTGCCGTGCCGCTGCGCCGGTCCAACGTGGACACCGACCAGATCATCCCCGCCGTGTACCTCAAGCGGGTGACGCGGACGGGCTTCGCCGACGGGCTGTTCAGCGCCTGGCGCGAAGATCCGGCATTCGTTCTCAACGATGAGAACTATTCCGGGGCGTCGATCCTCATCGCCGGCCCGGAGTTCGGCACCGGCTCCTCCCGGGAGCACGCCGTCTGGGCGCTACGGGACTGGGGCTTCCGCGCCGTGGTGGCCCCGCGCTTCGGTGACATCTTCCGCGGCAACGCCCTCAAGGAAGGTCTCTTGCCGGTCGAGTTGGAATTGAAAGCCGTCGAAGAGTTGTGGGACCTGATCGAGGCGGATCCAACGACTTCGGTGACCGTCGACCTGACCGCCCGCCAGCTCCGGGCAGGGGACGCGAGCTGGTCGTTCCCGCTGGACGACTTCAGCCGTTGGCGGCTCCTGGAAGGCCTCGACGACATTGGACTCACCCTCCGCCACGCCGCCGACATCGACTCCTACGAGGCGCGCCGACTGCCGTTCCTGCCCTCCGTGGCATAGCCGTTAGGCCGCTCGCACAGCGGATTTCACCCCCATCGGTCCATCCGGTGGGGGTGAATCCGTTACGACACAAGGGCTTTTTTCTACCGAATGTTTGTGTCCCGGCAGCACAGGGCATACCGTGCGCGCAGAATGGCTCGCGACGAGTCAGTTGCACAATCGGGAGGAAGTCGTGAACAAGGCCGAGCTCATCGAGGCGCTCGCCGTTCGCCTGGGGGACCGGAAGATGGCGACGGCCGCGCTCGACGCGGTCCTCACCGAGGTCCAGGCGGCGGTCACCAAGGGCGAGAAGGTGGCGATCACCGGATTCGGAGCATTCGAAAAGCGTGTGCGTGGCGCGCGAACAGCGCGCAACCCGCGTACCGGCGAGGCGGTGAAGGTCAAGAAGACGTCAGTCCCGACCTTCCGCCCCGGCGCCGGGTTCAAGGAGATGGTGGCCAGCGGCAAGGTGCCGAAGGCCACGGTGGCGACCAAGAAGGCCACCACCAGCACCGCCACGGCCAAGGCGGCGGGCACGAAGGCGACCGGCACCAAGGCGGCCACCGCGAAGGCGGCGGGCACCAAGGCGACCACGGCGAAGGCGGCCAGCAAGAAGACCGCCCCGGCCAAGGCGAGCAAGACCACCACGGCGACCAAGACGGTCGCCAGCAAGAAGACCGCCCCGGCCAAGGCGAGCAAGACCACCACGGCGACCAAGACGGCCGCCAGCAAGAAGACCACCGCGGCGAAGAAGACCACCGCCGCGACCCGGTCGACCGCGGCGAAGAAGACCACCGCGGCGGCGAGCAAGAGCACGGCGGCCAAGAAGGCGCCGGCGAAGAAGGCTCCGGCCAAGAAGGCGGCCAGCAAGCGCTGACCGACCAGCACCGCAAGGGCGTCCACCCGTGGGTGGGCGCCCTTTCGGCGTACCGGGACGGCTTTTTCGGCGTACGAGGACCATTGACCCGGTTGACTCGCTCGCGCAGAATCGCCGGGTGCGCCACCGCCAGCTCACCACCGGCACGCTCGCGTTGGGCGTGCTCCTCCTCATCGACGTGCTGAGGGTCTGGCTGCCCGGCATCATCACCATCTTCGGTCAGGCGGCGTCCACCCCGGCCGAGCTGATGGGAGCGTTCGCCCTCTGCTGGTTCGTGCTCGCGATGGGGGCGCCCGCCGTGGTCCGCCGCGTCGGAGCCCGCCCGGTCACTGTCGTCGCCGCTGTCGCGCTCGCTGTCGCCCGGCTCGCGCTCACCGCCGCTCCCGGCGGGCGTACCCAGCTCTGGTTGGCCACCGCCGGGTTGCTCGCCGGGCTGGTCTGGCTGGTCGGCGTCGCCGCCGGCACCGACCGCCCGGTCCCGGGGCTGGCGTTGGGGTTCGCTGTCAACGCGGCGGTGCACGCGGTGCTGGACACCGTCGACCTGGTCTGGCGGGGTGACTGGGTGGCCTGGCTGCTCAGCGCCGCCGCGGCGGCGGTGTTCCTGGCCGGCACGGCGCAACCCGGCCAGCGCGGCGGCGCAGGTAACGCCGCTGCCGGCCCCGCTGACGCCCCTGTCGTCCCCGCTGACGCCCCAGCCGGCCCTGGTGGTGGCCGAGCCTGGCTGCTGGCCGGGCCGGCGCTGCTGCTGGCCGGAATGGTGGCGCTCTCCCCGGCGCTGGCCCGGACCGGGATGTCGTACCTCGTCGCCGGGGACGGAGTGGCTCGTTCGCCGCTGTTCGGCCTGGCGCCGGTGCCGGTGGCGGTCGCCGGGTTCCTGTGCGCCGCGTTGACAGGGCCGCCCCGTGGGTGGGGCCGGGCTTACGGACCGGTGGCGCTGCTCGGCGGCGCGGTGCTGTTCGCCCTCGACCGGGGCGACCTGCTCCTGCCGGCCATCCTCCTCGCCGCGGTCGGCCTCGGCGCCTGCCTCGCGCTGACCGACGACACCAGCCAGCCTGCCAGCGACACCGCGAGCGGCAGCACCGGCGCCTCTCGGCGGGGGTACGCGGTCGCCGCCGGGATGCTCGTCTTCGCGCTGGGGGCGGTCGGGTACTACTCGGCCTACGACCTCGGCTACCCCAACGCGGCGGTGCCCGTGGTGGTGGCCGTGCTCATCGCCGCCGTGGCGTTCACCGCCCGTCCCGCCGTCCACCGGCTGCCCGGGCCGTTTCCGCCGCTCCGGGCCGCCGCCGCGGTCACCGCGCTGGCCCTGCTGGCACCGGTGCTCGCCGACGAGGTGCCGGTGGCCAGCAACCGGGACGGCCCGCCGCAGCGGTTGACAGTGGTGGCGTACAACATCCGGATGGGGTTCGGGCTGGACGGCCGGTTCGACCTGGCCGGCCTCGCCGAGGTCGTCGACCGTCAGCGGCCCGACGTGGTGCTGCTCAGCGAGGTGGACCGGGCCTGGCTGCTCAACGGCGGGCACGACACCCTGGACCTGTTGTCGGACCGGCTCGGTATGCCGTACGTCTTCGGGCCGGCCGCCGACCCGGTCTGGGGTGACGCGGTGCTCAGCCGTTGGCCGGTGTGCGATCCGCGGACCCTGCCGCTGGCCGCCGTCGGCGCGCCCACCGGGGCGCAGGCCCTCGCCGTCACGCTGGACCTCGGCGACGGTGTCCGTACCGCGGTGGTCAGCACCCACCTGCAACCGCCGCCCGGCAAGGGCCCGGTGGTCCAGGCCCGCGCGGTCGCCGACTTCGCCACCCGGTACGCGGCCGGTGGGCCGTTGGTGGTGGCGGGTGACCTGAACACCGAGCCGGGCGACGAGGCGTTCGCGGAGTTCTCCAACGCGGGCCTGGTCGACGCGTTGGCCGCCGCCCGACCGCTGGCGACCAGCCCGGCGGACGACCCGCGCCAGCAGATCGACCACATCCTCGTCTCGCCCGGCCTGACCCCGAGTGATCCGGTCGCGCCGCGCAGCACGGCCAGCGACCACCTGCCGGTCGCTGTGACAGTGACCCTGCCGCCCCGCTGACCAGGCCGGGCCCGTGCGAACGCGGGCCCTACAGGCGGTCGGCGGCCAACAGCCGGTCGGCGGCGAAGGCGAGCAGCCAGCCGCCGCCCTTCGCTGTGGTGAAGTCCTCATCGGTGCGGCCGGTCAGCCGCTCCAGGGCGCCCGGCAGGACCTTGCCCTGGCTGCACACCGCCGACTGCCCACCGGTGCCGGCCAGCTCCAGCAGCCGGGCGGCGGTGGCCAGGATCCGCTCGTCGCTCTGCTGGCCGGGTCGTGGCTCGTCCAGGTCGCCGCAGACCTCGATCGGCAGGTCGAGCAACGTGGCGGTCGGGTCGAGCGTCTGCACGCACCGTCGTGGCGACGCCGACACCAGCCGGGCCGGCCGGATCAGGGCGATCAGCTCGGCCAGCGTGCTCGCCTGGGCCCACCCCTCGGCGTCCAGGGGCCGCCCGACATCCGGGCCGGACCAGGTGGCCCGCTTACCGGCGTGCGCGTGCCGGACCAACGCGACCGTCGCCGTCACCGACGGCAGCGCGGCGAACGCCGCCAACACCTCGGCGTCGTGCGGGTAGCTGACCAACCGGATCGCGTCGTCCACAGCGAGCCAGCGGATGTCGTCCACCTCGGTGTCCGGTTGGAAACCGCCGCTGGCCACCGCGAGCATCGACCAGTAGTCGACCAGCTTGGGCTGCCCCTCGCTGCGGTACCGCACCGACGGCAGCCGCACCTGGGGCACGCCCCGCACGTCGGCCTCCTCGGCCACCTCACGGACCGCCGCGGCCAGCGCGTGCTCGCCCGGTTCCAGCTTGCCCTTCGGCAGCGTCCAGTCGCCGTAGCGGGGGCGGTGCACCACGCAGACGCGTACGCCGTCGTCGGTCGGCCGCCAGGCCACCCCGCCCGCCGCCCGGATGCCCGTCACGGCAGCCAACTGGTGCGCCGTCGCCGGGTGGCCCGGTGCCAGGCGGCCGGGAAAAGATCCCGCATGTGGCGTACCGACAGGCGTTCCCGCTCGGCCAGCCGCCCGGCGGTGACCGCCAGCTCGTGGTCGTCCGGTCGTTCGGCGGCGATCTCCAGCCAGGTGTCCGCCGCCACCGCCGCGTCCTGGTGCTCGCCGAGCACGTCCTGCACCCGGGCGAGGGCGCGCGACAGCCGGCGCGCGCCCTCGCCGACCGTCGGGGCCACCGCGTTGACCGCGTACCGTGCCTGCTTGCCCTCCTTGCGGACGGCGTGCCAGCGCTCGTCCGGCGACTGCGCGTCGAGCCCGCCGACGCCGTCCGGCCCGGCCAACCGCCGCCAGGGACGGGCCACCAGCGCGGGTAGCGCCTTCGCGGCGGGCGCTGCCGCCCGGCGGGTGAACCGGGGCGCGCGGGCGGCCAGCACCAGGGAGTCCACCAGGGCCAGGTAGCGCGCGGAGCGCAGCATCTCGTCGATGGCGGTGAGCGCCTGTCGCTGCCGTCTGGCGAGGACCTCGTCGAGCCGGTCCACAGCGCCCCGGTCGAGCGGGCTCAGCGGATCGGCGTCGGCGGTGCGGCGCAGCCGCGCGCGCAGCACCTCGGCGTCGCGGGCCGCGCCGAGCACGTCGGCGAGCCAGCGCAGCTCGTCGCGCAGCGGGCGGGACCAGGTCTTGCGCAGCAACGGTTTGAACGTGCGCAGATCACTGCGCAGCCGTCGGCAGGCCACCCGCATCTGGTGCACGGCGGTGTCGTCACCGGCGGCCGGGGCGCGCAGCCGGACCAGCGGGTCGTGCGCCAACAGCCGGCGGATCTCCTTGCGGAGCGCCTCGGTCACCACGTCACCGGCGGTCGGCTCGGCGGTCAGCCCGGCCGGCGCGACCAGGTCCGGATCGGCCTGCGCCGTCGCGCCCAGCGCCCGTACGTGCTTCGGCGTGAACGACCCGCCCTGGGCGCCGGCCTCGCGCAGCACCCCGCCGACCCGGTCGAGCAGCTTCCGGTCGCCGGCCTTCAGCTCCACCTCCACCTCGCGGAACGTGTCGGTGGTGCTGCCGGCGTCGTCGAGCACTGTGACCCGGTCGTCCACCACCTCGGCGAGCACAGTGCCGGCCCGGTCACACACCTCGTACGCGTGCCGCACCGTCCGGACCACAGTCACCGGGGCCAGCGGCGCCCCCCGGTGCAGGACGGTGACCAACTCCACCAGCTCCGGCGGCGGCTGCCCCTTCGGCCCGGGACGGGAGATCTCGTGCCGCACGCCCGGCGTCCCGGTCGGCAGCTTCACCGTCCACGGCAGCTCGTCACCCTTGCGGTGGCGCAGCGAGGCACCGGCCCGGGCCAGCCGCAGGTCCACCGTGTCGAGGTAGCGGGCGACCAGCGTCACCGGTGGCAGTGCCCGGACCCGACCGCCGGCCGGGGCCGCGCCGGCCAGGTCCGGTAGCACGTAGGAGTCGTCCACCTCGTACTTCTGCTCCTCCTCGACCATCAGCTCAGCCTATGCGCTGCGCGGTCAGCTGGCCGTGCCACCGACGCGGCGCAGCAGCAGTTCCTGCAGATGGGCCCGGGCGGCGTTGTCACCGCCGGTACGCCGGGTCCAGGTGCCGTCGCCGGCCAGCTCGAACGCGTCCACGTCGGGGCTCATCGCGGCGGTGAGCACGTGGTCCAGCTCGGCGCGGGCGATCGGGTCGCTCACCTGCACCAGCGCCTCCACCCGACGGTCCAGGTTGCGGTGCATGAGGTCGGCCGAGCCCATCCAGAACTCGGCCTCACCGTTGTTGCCGAACCGGAAGACCCGGGAGTGTTCCAGGAATCGGCCGAGGATCGAGCGGACCCGGATGTTCTCCGACAACCCCGGCACTCCCGGGCGCAGCGTGCACATGCCCCGGATGAGCAGGTCGACGTGGACGCCGGCCTGGGAGGCGCGGTACAGCGCGTCGGTCACCCCCTCGTCGACCAGGGAGTTGACCTTGAACTGGACCAGGCCGGGCATGCCCAGGCGGACGTGCGAGATCTCCCGCTCGATCCGCTCGATGAGGCCGCTGCGGATGCCCTGCGGGGCGACCAGCAACCGCCGGTACGCGGTCTGCCGGCTGTACCCGGTGAGCACGTTGAACAGGTCGGTGAGGTCGGCGCCGATCTCCGGGTCGGCGGTGAGCATGCCGAAGTCCTCGTACAGGCGGGCCGTCTTCGGGTGGTAGTTGCCCGTGCCGATGTGGCAGTAGCGACGGATCTGGTTGCCCTCCTGCCGGACCACCAGCGCGGTCTTGCAGTGCGTCTTCAAGCCGACCAGGCCGTACACCACGTGGCAGCCGGCGCGTTCGAGCGTGCGGGCCCAGCCGATGTTGGCCACCTCGTCGAAGCGGGCCTTCACCTCCACCAGCACCACCACCTGCTTGCCGGCGGCGGCCGCGTCGACGAGCGCGTCGACGATCGGGGAGTCGCCGCTGGTCCGGTAGAGGGTCTGCTTGATGGCCAGCACGTTCGGGTCGGCGGCGGCCTGCTCGATGAAGCGCTGCACGCTGGTGGCGAACGAGTGGTACGGGTGGTGCACCAGGATGTCCCCGTCGCGCAGGGTGGAGAAGACGCTGCGCGGCACCTCGCCCTCGGCGAGCCGGGGGTGGGTGGCCGGCACGAACGGCGGGTCCTTCAGGTCCGGCCGGTCCGCCTCGCCGTAGACCTGCCACAGCGCGGACAGGTCGAGCAGGCCGGGTACCCGCAGCACGTCCTGGTCGTCCATGTCCAGCTCGCGGACGAGCAGGTCCAACATGTGGTCGGAGATGGACGCGGCGACCTCCAGCCGGACCGGGGGACCGAACCGCCGTCGGGCCAGCTCGCGCTCCAGGGCCTGGAGCAGATCCTCGTCGCGGTCCTCGTCGACCTCCACCTCGGCGTTGCGGGTGACCCGGAACAGGTGGCACTCGACCACCTGCATGCCGCTGAACAGCTGCCCCAGGTGCACCGAGATCAGGTCCTCCACCGGCAACATCCGCACGCCCGGCTGGTCCCGGTCCACCCGGACGAAGCGGGGGACGTTGTTGGGCACCTTCACCCGGGCGAACAGCTCCGAACCGCCGTCCGGGTCACGAACCGCCACCGCCAGGTTCAACGACCGCCCCGAGATGTACGGGAACGGGTGCGCCGGGTCCACCGCGAGCGGGGTCAGCACCGGGAAGATGTGCTCCCGGAAGTAGGTGCGCAGCCGCTCCCGCTCGCCGTCGCCCAGCTCGCCCCAGCGCAGTATGCGGATGCCCTCGTCGGCCAGCTTGGGCAGCACGTCGTCGACGAAGCAGGCGGCGTGCCGGGCGCCCAGCGCGGCGGTCCGCTCGGCGATCAGCCCCAACTGCGTACGCAGGGGCAGCCGGTCGCCGCCGCGCACCGGCAGGCCGGCGGAGAGCCGCCGCTTCAGCCCGGCGATGCGCACCATGTAGAACTCGTCGAGATTGCTGGCGAAGATGGCCAGGAACTTGGCCCGCTCCAGCAGCGGGGTGCGCTGGTCCTCGGCCAGGGTGAGCACCCGGGCGTTGAAGTCGAGCCAGGACAGCTCCCGGTTGAGGAACCGGTCCTCCGGCAGCGGTGGGGCCGCCGGGGGCTCGTCGTCGTCCTCCGGTGCGGCGCCGGTCTGCAGGTCGTTCGGCAGGACCGGGTGGACATCACCGGCGGCGGGGCCGTCCGCTTCGATCTTCGGGGCGGGGTCGATGACCTCGTCCAGCCCGGAGGAGGCGGCGCCGGGGTCGTCGGCGAGCGTGTCGGCGCGGGCGGCACCGGCACGTTCGGCGCGGGACGGGCGGAAGCGCCCATCGGTGCCGCGCGTACGGGAGCCGTTGCGGAGGTCGGTGGCGGGCGGGTGGGCCGGTTGCTCGCGAGGGGTGCTCACCCGCTCATAATCACCCGATTACGGTAAACGCAAAATGAACTTGGGCCCGCCAGGTCAGATCATCGTCGGCAATGTCACCCGGACGACCTCGCCGTCGGAATCGGTGTCGATGCGAACCCGCTGGCCGAGCCGGAGAAGCCGCAGCCCGGAGGCGTCGAAGGCCCGGGCGGGAAAGCGCATTTCGGTGCCGTCGTCGAGCAGCAGAACACCGCTGCGCGTCGCCGCGTCGTAGCTGGCCACCGTGCCCTGCATGCTGGCACCGTACACCCGGTGGTTCACCCCGTGACGTGGGCTCAGCGCGCCGGGCGGCTCAGCCGGCGGCGCGGGCGGGGCGACCGGCGGCCACGAGTGCGGCAGTGCGCGGCCCCAGCCCGAGCCGGGCGGCGGCGGCCAGGTCCCCGGCGGTGTCCACGTCCCGGCGCAGGCTGGGCCAGTCGCCGACGAGCGGCAGCGCCCCGCTCGCCGCGTGCGCCACCGCCGAGCCCACCCCGAAGCGCGGATCCAGCGGCACACCCGGCCCGGCGGTGAGCAGCACAGTGCCTCCGCCGGGCGCGTCCGGCAGGAACCGGCGTACCCCTTGTCGACAGTTCTGCGCCGCGAGCAGCGCGCCGGCCAACTCGGCCGGGCGCAGCGCCGGCACATCCGCGGTGATCCCGGCCACCCACAGGGCGGCGGCCCCGGCCGCTCCGTGCCGGAACGCGGCGTTCAGGCCGGCGTCCGGCTCGTCCGGCAGCACCCGCGCGCCGGCGGCCCGCGCCGCCGCCGCCACCCGGGCGTCGTCGGTCACCACCAGGGCCTCGGCGACCGCCGGGCAGGCCAGCACCGCGCGGAGCGTGTCGGCCGCCAGGGCCAGCGCCAACTCCTCATGCGGTACGCCGGGCAGCGCGCCCCGCAGCCGGCTCTTGGCCACGGCCAGCCGCTTCACCGGCACCACCACGGCCCACCTCGGCTGAGTCACGTCCGCAATCCTGCCAGCCGGACGGCAGGCCCCTCGCTGGCCGTACCGGGGGCGAGCAGGCATGATTTCCGCTGCGGGCGTCGCCGGCGGGATTTCGCGGCGGGGTTGGGCGCGAAGAGGAGGCACAGTGGCACGGCGGAGGCTGGGGTTCTGGCAATGGTTCGCCGTGTGGCTGATCAAGCCGGTGATGACCGTCTGGACCCGGCGTACCTGGCGTGGTCAGGAGCATCTCCACCACGACGGCGGCATGATCATCGTGGCGAACCACATCTCCCACGCCGACCCGCTGGTGTCCGCGCACTTCATCTACGACTCCGGGCGCTGGCCGCAGTACCTGGGCAAGGCCAGCGTGTTCCGGGTGCCGGTGGTCGGCTGGATCCTGCACCGGTGCCGGCAGATCCCGGTCGACCGGGGCAGCGTGGACGCCGTCCGCTCACTGGACGCACTGGTCGCCGCGCTCGACGACGGCGGCGCGGTCGTGATCTACCCTGAGGGCACCACCACGCGACAGCCGGAGCTCTGGCCGATGAAGGCCAAGACCGGTGCGGCCCGGCTGGCCCTGGCCACCGGCGCCCCGGTCGTACCGGTGGTGATGTGGGGGCCGGAACGGATCTTCGACCCGCGGACGACCCGTGTCAGCCTGCGCCCCCGGATCCCGGTGACCGTTGCCGCCGGGGAGCCGATCGACCTGAGCCGGTGGGCGGACGCCCAGCCGACCCGGGCCACCCTCGAGGAGATGACGGACACCATCATGTTGCGGCTGCGGGACATGCTCGCCGAGATCCGTGGCGGTACCGCGCCGCCACTGTGGGAGCGACCGGCCCGGTCCTCCGTCGGCCGCGAGCAGCGGGACGAAGCGGCATGAGCGAGCGAAGCGAGCGAATCGTCGGGCTCGGCAGCGGTGCCGCTGCGAAGCGAAGCGGAGCGGTGGCATGAGCGGTCACGTCGCGGTGCTCGGTGCCGGTTCCTGGGGCACCGCGTTCGCCAAGATCCTCGCGGACGCGGGGCGGGACGTGACGGTGTGGGCCCGCCGGGCGCCGGTCGCCGAGAGCATCCGGACCGAGCGCCGCAATCCGGAGTACCTGCCCGACCTGCTGCTCCCGACCCGCGTCACCGCCACCGCCGACGCCGCCGAGGCGATCACCGGCGCCGAGGTGGTGGTGCTGGCCGTGCCGTCGCAGACCCTGCGTGGCAACCTCGCCGAATGGGCCGGGCACCTGCACCCGGATTCCACCCTGGTGTCGCTGATGAAGGGCATCGAGCTGGGCACCACCAAGCGGATGAGCGAGGTCATCGTGGAGACCGCCGGGGTCGCCGCGGACCGGGTGGTCGTCGTGTCCGGCCCGAACCTGGCCCCGGAGATCGCCGCCGAGCAGCCCGCCGCGACAGTGGTCGCCGCAATGAACAGCGCCCGCGCCACGCTCGTCCAGTCCTCGATCCGGACGCCGTACCTGCGCCCCTACACCAACGACGACGTGATCGGCTGCGAGCTGGGCGGGGCGGTCAAGAACGTGATCGCCCTGTCGTACGGCATCGCCACCGCGATGGGTTTCGGCGACAACACCCGGGCCATGCTGATGACCCGTGGGCTGGCCGAGACGGCCCGACTGGGCGTGGCGCTCGGCGCGGACCCGATCACCTTCGCCGGCCTCGCCGGAATGGGCGACCTGGTCGCGTCCTGCTCGTCCCCGCTGGCCCGCAACCGCACCTTCGGCGAGCATCTGGGCCGGGGCGAGACGCTGGAGCAGGCCCAGACCGCCACCCGGCAGACCGCCGAGGGCGTGAAGAGCTGCCTGGCGATCCGCGACCTGGCCCGGGCGCACGGCGTGGAGATGCCGATCACCGAGCATGTCGAGCGGATCTGCCACGAGGGGATGGACCCGCGCCTCGCCGTGGAGACCCTGATGAGCCGCACCGCCAAACCCGAGTCGTACGAGTGAGGAACCCGATGAGCGAGTGGGGAGACGGCACCCGCTGCGTACGCGCTGGCCTGCCCGAGCCGGCACCGGGGGACCCGTTCCTACCCGGTCCGGTCTTCGCCGCGCCGTACCACCTCGACCCGTTTGAGGGTCAGGGCACGTCGCCGAACGGCTACGGCCGCCCCGACAACCCGACGCGGCGGCTGCTGGAGGCGGCGGTGGGCGAGCTGGAAGGCGGTGACTGCCGGGTCTTCGCGACCGGTCAGGCGGCCATCACCGGCCTGCTGCTCACAGTGCTGCGGCCGGGGGACACCGTGGTGCTCCCCACCGACGGATACTTCCCGGTCCGGGCGTTCGCCACCGGTGTGCTGGAGACGATCGGCGTCCGGGTGCTGTTCGTGCCGACCGTCGGGCCGTACCCGTCGTTCGAGGGCGTCCGGCTGGTGCTGGTGGAGACGCCCGCCAACCCGGGCCTCGACGTGGTGGACGTGGCAGCCCTGGCCGAGCGGGCGCACGCCGCCGGCGCGCTGCTCGCTGTGGACAACACCACTGCCACCCCACTCGGTCAGCGTCCGCTGGATCTCGGTGCCGACCTGGTTGTCGCCTCCGGCACGAAGGCGCTCACCGGCCACTCCGACCTGCTGCTGGGCTACCTGGCCAGCCGGTCCGCCGAGCTGATCGACGCGATCACGACCTGGCGTACCACCACCGGGGCGGTCCCGGGCGCGTTCGACGCCTGGCTGGCCCACCGGTCACTGGCCACTCTCGACCTGCGGCTGGCGCGGCAGAGCGCGAACGCCGCCGCGGTCGTCGACCTGCTCGCCGGCCGGTCGGACGTGACCGGCCTGCGGTGGCCGGGGCGGCCGGACGACCCGGCGTACCCGGTGGCGTCGGCGCAGATGCGCCGGATACCGGGGGTGCTCTCGTTCGACCTGGGCGACGCCGATCGGGTGGGCCGATTCATCGAGGCCGCCCGGCTGGTGGCGGCGGCGACCTCCTTCGGTGGCCTGCACACCACGGCGGACCGCCGGGCGCAGTGGGGCGACGACACCGCTCCCGGCTTCGTCCGGCTCTCCTGCGGCGCGGAGGACACCGCGGACCTGGTGGCCGACATCGCCGCCGCGTTGGACGTGGCGGGATCGGTTTGACGTCTTCTTCCCTCACCGAGCGGGCCGCTCTCGTGAGTCGGTTGCGGGCCGCCGGTTGCGTCTACGCCGAGGACGAGGCCGAGCTGCTGCTGGCCGCCGCGCGCAGCCCGGCGGCGCTGGCCGACCTGACCGACCGTCGGGTGGCGGGCGTTCCGTTGGAGTACCTGCTCGGCTGGGCGGAGTTCTGCGGCCTGCGGATAGCCGTCGACGAGGGCGTCTTCGTGCCCCGGGCCCGGACCGCCCTGCTGGTCGAGGTGGCGGCCGAACTGACCGGCGCGGCGCCGGCAGTGGTCGACCTGTGCTGCGGCTCCGGGGCCACCACCGTCGCGCTGGCGCACCGGCTCTCGCCGCGTTGGCTGGCCGCCGCCGACATCGACCCGGCGGCCGTGGCGTGTGCGCGCCGCAACGTCGTCGGGTTGAACGCCGAGGTGTACGAGGGCGACCTCTTCGCGCCGCTGCCCGAGAAGTGGCGGGGTCGGCTGGACCTGGTGGTCGCCAACGCCCCGTACGTGCCGACCGACGCGGTCGCGCTGATGCCGCCGGAGGCGCGACTGCACGAGGCCCCGGTGGCGCTCGACGGCGGCCCGGACGGGCTCTCCGTGTTGCGCCGGGTCGGTGCCGACGCCGCCGGCTGGCTGACCCCCGGCGGCCACCTGGTGGTAGAAGCCGGCACCACCCAGGTCGACACGCTCTGCGACGCGTTCAGCGCAGCCGGCCTGGTACCAACCGTCCGACACGACGAAGACCTGAACGCAACCGCGGTCTTCGCCCGCCGCCCCTGACCCGAGTCGATCATGGACTTGTGGTGCCCGTTAAGCGCCATGACGGGTACTTCGTACCCCACCACAACTCCTTGATCGACGGTGGGGAAACTGCCGAGTGGTCCGGTGCACGCCGGCGGTTGGGCTGCTCGGGCGGGCCGGGCATGGCGGGGGAGAGGGGTTGGCACTAGCCTCGGCTCACATTCATGACGGCGGGAGGCGGTTTCGGTGGGCAGCGCAGGGGTGCCGGTGGTCGTCGGGTTGGACAACGGCGGCACCAGCAACAACGCCACAGTGCTGACGGTGGACGGCCGTTTCCTGGTGGACGGGCTGTTGGAGATCCCCAGCGAGGTGCGGTCCGGGCCGGAGGCGGCGATCGAGGCGTTGGCCCAGGCGTTGGACGGCGCCCTGGCGCAGACCGGCGTGCCGCGCGACCTGGTCCAGGCGGTCGGGCTGGACACTCCCGGCCCGGCCAGCGCCGAGGGCGTCATCTCGTCGCGGGGCTCCACCAACTTCTCCCAACCGGCCTGGCGCGGCTTCGACGTGCGAGGTGCGCTGGAGCGACGGCTCGGCCTTCCGGTGATCTACCACAACGACGGCAACGCGGCCGCGCTCTACGCGCACCACGTCTACTTCGGCGCCGACGCGATGAACCGCTCGTCGGTGTCCGCGATCGTCGGCACCGGCCTGGGCGGCGGCGTGGTCGAGAGCGGTCGGGTGATCGCCGGTGCGGCCGGGATGGCGGGGGAGTTGGGCCACGTGCACATCCCGCTGAGCGGGCTGCTCGGCCCCGGCCAGCCGGAGCCCACCTGCGCCTGCGGCTTCACCGGGGACGTCGAGAGCGTCGCCTCGCTGACCGGCATCGAACGCAACCTGCTGCCGTACTGGCTGACCCGGTACCCCGACCACCCGCTCGCGGCCGAGCCGGTGGCCCGGGCGGCCAAGCTGGTCCGGGGGTACGGCGAGTGCGAGGACGCCCTCGCGCGCGACCTGTTCACCCAGCAGGCGATGGCGTTGGGGCGGCTGTTCACCGTCGCCGCGAACTTCACCGACCCGCACGCGTACTTCGTCGGCGGCGGGGTGGTGGAGGCGGCACCGGAGTTCCGCGACTGGTTCCTGGCGACGGTTCGCGAGCACACAGTGCTCCGCGAGGAGCAGGGGGCCCTGGCCACCTTCGCCCTGGTGCCGGACCGGGACATGGCCGGCGCCCGAGGCGTCGCGATCGCCGCGCTGGAGGCGCTACGCGCCGTTCCGGAGCCCCGCCCGCTGGTTGCCTGAGCCCTCGGACCGCCCCGGCCCGCCGCGCCCTGGTGAGCGGCGCGGCGGGCGGGCTGGCTGGCCGGGCGGCAACCCGGCCTGTTCAGCGGTGTGGCGGACTGGTCAGCGCTGCGGTGGCGCCTGGGCGAAGGCGGCCCAGGCCGCCGTTGGGAACAGCAGGGCCGGGCCGGCCGGGTCCTTGGAGTCGCGGACTGCCACGAGCCACGGGATGGCGGCCACCTCCACGCAGGCGCCCTGGTCGCCGCTGCGACTGCTCTTGCGCCACGGTGCCGCGGCCAAGGCCGCTGTGATCGTCGGTGTCATCGGTCCTACCGTCCCTTCAGGAGTGACAGGAGCTGCTTGCGGCTGTCGGCCGGGCTGAGTGCCACGCTCCGCAGATGCTCCATGATCTTGGTGCAGGTACGCGTCTCGCCGGCGCGGTCGAGGATCATCTGACCGGCGACCGTCTCCACCGACGCGATGATCGGGTCCTCCGGGTCGGCGAACTCGAGGATGTGCAGGGAACCCCGGGTGCCCCGGTGGTAGCCGGCGGAGAGCGGGATCACCTGGACGCTGATGTTCGGCAACTCGGCCATCTTGACCAGGTGCCGTAGTTGCCCGTCCATCACCGACTGCTCACCGACCGGCCGCAGCAGCGCGCCCTCGTCGATGATCGCGTCGAAGATGGGTGGCTGGTCGGCGGTGAGCCGCTGTTGCCGGTCGAGCCGGACCTTGACCCGCTGCTCGACCAGGTCGTCGCCGAGGGTGTGCGGCCCACCGCGCATCACGCCGCGGATGTAGTCGGCGGTCTGCAACAGGCCGGGCACCACCGACGGCTCGAAGTTGGCGATGGCGATCGCCTCGGCCTCCAGCGCGATGAAGTCGATGGTGCGCGGATCCAGCACGTAGGAGTACGACACCCACCAGCCCGGTTTGCGGGCGTCCTTGGCGAGCTGCACCGCCGCGGCCACCTCCTCGGCGCCCACCCCGTACGACGTGAGCAGGGCGCGCACGGTGGCGGGGCTGATCAGGGTCTGGGCGTTCTCGTACCGGGAGAGGGTGCTGCGGGTGCTGTTGATCTCATCCGCCGCGGTCTCCAGCGTCAGCCCGGCGGCTTCCCGGTGGTGGCGCAGGGCGATGCCGAGCCGGCGGGCACGGGCGGTCTTCGGAGCCATGCATCGATGGTCGCACACATTCGCGGGAACGTCTGCATGAGAGAACGTCGATGAGAGTTGCATTCACGGCTGTACACGTGTCAATCTGTTATGGCGTCCTCACCGCCGGTTGTCGTGGCGACGGTGGTGGTGAGCGACCGGAGGGGATGGGGCGCGCGGCGATCGGGTTTCTCCCCCGTACCCGATCGTCGCGTGCCGCCCCTCCACCCCGGCCTGCCGGAAGGAGACGACGTGCGAACCCGCCCGGAGCCCCCCGCCGTACCCTCGGGCGGCGTGCGATGACCCGCTTCCTCGTGGTGCTCACCGACGTGCGTCCCGTCGAGGGCGTCAACCGCAACGAGCGGGTCGCGCCGGAACGGCGGCGGCAGGTCGTCGGCGCCAGCAGCCGGGAGGCCGCCGACCGCATCGCCGGAGCGTTCATGGCGCTGGGCATGGTGCGGGCCGGCCGGCAGCGGGTGAAGGTCATCGCGGTCGGCCGCCGGCACTCCCGGGACTGAGCAGGCCCAGGTCATCTGGTGTGCGACACCGCTACCGCCCGATCACGCACCGTATATCCTCTCCTGACCGATTGCCGTGTCGTGCCGTGGCTCGCCGGGTATCGCCTCGCCCTGTCGCCACGCACAGTAAGGTCAACCGGGTGAGCGCCACCGGCGAGCACGACCAGCCGCAGTCGCGTACGAAGAGGTGACCGGAGTGACCACCCCAGGCAAGACCCGCGTGGCGATCGTCTTCGGCGGCCGCAGCCCGGAGCACGGCATCTCCTGCGTCAGCGCCGGCAGCGTGTTCGGCGCCCTCGACCCGGACGAGTTCGAGGTGGTGCCGGTGGGCATCACCCGGGCCGGCCAGTGGGTGCTGACCAACGGAGACCCCGCCCAGCTCGCGATCAACGCCCGTCAGTTGCCGGAGATCACCGCCGACTCCGGCGACGACATCGTGCTGCGCGCCGACCCCACCGGCAACGGCCTGATGGTGCTCGACTCGACCGAGGGCCCCCGGGTGCTGGCCGACGTGGACGTGGTCTTCCCGGTGCTGCACGGCACATACGGCGAGGACGGCACCATCCAGGGAATGCTGGAGATGGCCGGCATCCCCTACGTCGGGGCGAACGTGTTCGCCTCCGCGGCCGCCATGGACAAGGAGTTCACCAAGAAGCTCTGCGCCGTCGAGGGCATCCCGGTCGGCACGTACGCCGTCCTGCGCAACGGGATGACGCTCAGCGAGCAGGACAAGGAGCGGCTCGGCCTGCCGGTCTTCGTCAAGCCGTCCCGGGCCGGGTCGTCGTTCGGCGTCAGCAAGGTCACCGACTGGGCCGAGCTGGACGCGGCCGTCGCCGCCGCCCGGCAGTTCGACCCGAAGGTCATCATCGAGGCCGCGATCGTCGGCCGCGAGATCGAGTGCGGTGTGCTGGAGGGCGAGGCCGGTGGCGCGCCCGAGGCGTCCGTGCTGGCCGAGGTGCGGGTCGTCGCCGACCACGACTTCTACGACTTCGAGGCGAAGTACCTCGACGACTCCTGCGAGTACGACATTCCGGCCAACCTGCCGGAGAAGGTGACCCGCCAGGTGCAGGAGTACGCGGTCCGCGCGTTCACCGCGCTGGACTGCGCCGGTCTGGCCCGGGCCGACTTCTTCGTCACCCCCGAGCTGGACGTCTACCTCAACGAGATCAACACGATGCCAGGGTTCACCCCGACGTCGATGTTCCCGCGGATGTGGGCGGCCTCCGGCCTGGAGTACCCGAAGCTGGTCAACCGGCTGATCCGTACCGCCCAGCGGCGCGGCGTCGGCCTGCACTGATTGGGTCGCGCTGTGCGGACTGGCGCGGTTGGTCGCTGATTGCCACTCGCTCCCTGGGGCGGCCGTGGTGGCGGGGATCAGCCCCGGCCGCAGCCGGAGGGGATCGCGCCGCCGGAAGGCACCGAGGCCACGATGGCACTCGAGATCGGCGCCGCCCACTGCAACGGCTGCTCGTAGGATCGCGGAACGCGCAGCGTGATCGGCGTCTCCCGATCGACCGTGGTGAGAACCGCCGTGTCGCCCTGTTCGGCCGGATGCCAGCAGACCCCGTTGATCTTCCAGACCTCGTCGGTGGCCGGGATGGTCGGCTCGGTGCCGCCGCAGGCCACTGTGAGCGCGGGGTCGCCGTACGCGGCGTTCTGCTCCGGACCGGCGGTGACCGGCCGCTGGGCCAGGTCGCGGATGCTCGCTGGAAGCTGGGAGAGCAGGGCCCGGCAGACAGTGGCGGGGCGGGCGGCCAGCGCCGGAGCGGCCATCTCCACCGGGGTGGTGGACTGCACCCGGGCAGTGGTCGCGGAGGGTGTCGGCGCGGCGGCCGGCGCGTCCGGGCTGAGCTTACTGAAGGCCAGCACGGCCACCAGCAGCGTGATCGGCAGCGCGATCAACGTGGCCAGCAGGGCCGCGCCACGCATGGTCCGATCGCGGCCGGCCGGCGCGGCGGCGGCGGGATGGGTCGACTCGCGGTTACCGTCAGCCGGCTCGGGCGTCCCGTCGGCCGCGTCGCGCGCCCCGTCGTCGTCCAGAGCCGAGGAGGAGGTCGTCATCTCGTCCACTTACAGCCGCACCACCGAACACGTGAGGGTGCGGGTGATGCCGGGCACCATCTGCACCTTGCTGACGATGAGTTTGCCGAGCTCGTCGACGGTGTTCGCCTCAGTGAGGACGACCACGTCGTACGGCCCGGTGACGGCGTCGACGCGTACCACGCCGGGAATGTCCGCAATGAGACCCGCCACGTCACGTGCGCGGCCGACCTCGGTCTGGATGAGGATGTACGCCTGTACCACGACTCGACCTCCGTCCGTCGCCGCCCGGGAGCGGCCCGAAGGGTGAAACTACCTTACGGACCAGGTCTGATCCCTATCGGTCGTCAAGGAGCAGCGGTGAGCGAGCACGGCGGAGCCGGGCAGCACGGGCGGAACGCCCGCGGTGGCGTCGGCGTGTCCGGGATCGGGGAGTTCGGGCTGATCGGGAGGATCACCGCCCGGCTGTCGTACGGGCCGACCACGCTGCTCGGCCCGGGCGACGACGCGGCGGTGGTGGCCGCGCCGGACGGCCGGGTGGCGGCCTCCACCGACGTGCTGGTCGACGGGCGGCACTTCCGGCGGGACTGGTCCTCGGCCCGCGACGTCGGGCACCGGGCGGCAGCCGCCAACCTGGCGGACATCGTGGCGATGGGTGCCACGCCGACCGCCCTGCTGGTCGCGCTCTGCATGCCGGCGGACCTGGACACCACCTGGGCGGAGGAGTTGGCCGACGGGCTCTCCGCGGAGGCGGCGACGGTCGGCGCGAGCGTCGTCGGCGGGGACATGTCGGCCAGCCCCACCCTGACCGTCGCTGTCACCGCGCTGGGCGACCTGGCGGGCCGCCCGCCCGTGCTGCGCTCGGGCGCCCGACCCGGGGACGTGCTCGCCCTGGCCGGGCGCACCGGGTACGCGGCAGCCGGGCTGACCGTGCTGACCCGGGGCTTCCGCACCCCCCGGCTGCTGGTCGAGGCGTACCGGCGGCCGCAGGTGCCCTACCAGGCCGGCCCGCAGGCCGCCCAACTCGGCGCCACCTCCATGATCGACGTGTCGGACGGGCTCCTCGCCGACCTCGGGCACGTCTCGACGGCCAGCGGGGTGGCGATCGACGTACGCCGCGACGGGTTCGAGGTGCCCCGGCAGATGGCCGACGCGGCGCAGGCACTCGGCGTCGACCCGTACACCTGGATCCTGGCCGGTGGCGACGACCACGCGCTGGCCGCGACCTTCCCCCCGGCGGTGGCGCTGCCGCCGGACTGGCGGCCGATCGGCCTGGTCACCGACGGTGCCAGCGTGACTGTCGACGGCGTCGCCTACGACGGCCCGGCCGGCTGGGACCACTTCCGGTGAGGCCCGCTCGCCGTCGTACCCTGGACACCGTGAGTGAGATCGAGATCCGGACGGCGCGGTTCGACGCGCCGGTGGCGCAGCACCTGATCCAGGCCGCACTGGCCGACCTCGGGGCCCGCTACGGCGGCACCGGCGACGACACCCCGGTGGACGCGGCCGAGTTCGAGCCGCCCAACGGCGCGTTCCTGGTGGCCTACCTGGCCGGCGAGCCGGTCGGCTGCGGTGGCTGGCGCAGCCACGGCGCGGACACCGCGGAGCTGAAGCGGATGTACACGGCCCCGGCGGCGCGGGGGCGGGGCGTGGCCCGCGCGGTGCTGGCGGCCGTCGAGCGCTCCGCACGCGAACAGGGCCGCAAGCGAGTGGTCCTGGAATGCGGCGACAAGCAGCCCGAGGCGATCGCCATGTACGGCTCCGCCGGGTACGAGCGGATCCCGAACTTCGGCTTCTACAAGGACGCGGAGGGCTGCGTCTCCTTCGGCCGCACCCTCTGACCTGCGCGCCGAGCCCCGGCGGGCCCGGCCGGGCCGGTGTGCGGCGTCTGACCCCGGGGACACGACAGAGCCGGCGGACCCGCGGGGTCCGCCGGCTGAGCCGAACGAAGAGGTGGGTGCTACCGCGTCAGGCGCGGGTGACCTTGCCGGCCTTGATGCACGAGGTGCAGACCTTCAACTTCTTGGTGTTGCCGCCACCGGCCGGGGTACGCACCGACTGGATGTTCGGGTTCCAGCGGCGGTTGGTCCGCCGGTGCGAGTGGGACACGTTGTGGCCGAAGCCCGGTCCCTTGCCACAGACGTCGCACACGCTAGCCACGGGATACTCCTGGGATTGATACGTTCATGAGGTCGCCGGCAGGTGCTGCCCGGGCAACCTGGTCAGGTTACCCGATGAGTCGCCGACCCGGCCAACCGGCCTGGTCCGGCGCTCGCCCGTGCCTCGGCTCACGCCTGGTCGTGGGCCCGTCCGCCCTGCGGTGGGCCGGCCCGGCGGCAAGGGTACCGGAGGCGCTCGTCCCCGCTGCGGCCAGCGCCGACCCGGGCCGGCGAGGACACGCCGGACGAGTCCGACGGGTGTCAGTGCGCGCCAGTAGGCTTCTGCCCGTGCTGGACACCCTCGACGCCGCCGCGGTCCGCCGCTGGTGCGCGAGCGGGCTGGCCGCACTGAAGCGCCACCAGGGCGAGATCGACCAGCTCAACGTCTATCCGGTGCCCGACGGCGACACCGGCACCAACCTGGTGCTCACCCTCACCTCGGCGCAGCAGGCCCTCGCCATGGATCTGGACACTCTCCCCGACAGCGGGCCGACAGCGCACGGGCACGCGCTGCGGCTGATGGCCCAGGGCGCGCTGCTCGGCGCGCGGGGCAACTCCGGGGTGATCCTCTCGCAGATCCTGCGTGGTTTCGCCGACCAGGTCGCCGGGGTGCCGGCGGTGCGCGGCCGGGAGTTGGCCGCCGCGCTGCGCTCCGGCACCGCCGCCGCGTACACCGCCGTCTCCCGGCCGGTCGAGGGCACAGTGCTCACGGTGGTCGCGGCGGCCGCCGCCGCGGCCGAGGGCGCGGACAGCGACGACCTGCCGGCGGTGGCGGGCGTCGCCGCCCGGGCGGCGGCCGAAGCGCTCGCCCGCACCCCGGAACAGCTGCCCGCGCTGGCCCGCGCGGGCGTGGTCGACGCCGGTGGTCGAGGGCTCTGCGTGCTGCTCGACGCCCTGGTCGAGGTGCTCACCGGGGAGCGCACGGCCCGGCCCGCTCCGGCGCCGCGCTCCGCCCGGCCGGCGGCCACCGTCGCCCGCGAGACCGGTTCGGATGAATACGCGTACGAGGTGCAGTTCCTGCTCGACTCCACAGCCGAGGCGGTCGCCGGGTTGCGGCGCGCGCTCGACGCCCTGGGAGACTCGCTGGTCGTCGTCGGCGACGGGCGTGAGCCGGAAGGCACCTGGAACGTGCACGTGCACGTCAACGACGTGGGCGCGGCGGTCGAGGCCGGTGTCGCCGCCGGCCGCCCGTACCGGATCTCGGTGACCCGTTTCGCCGACCAGTCGGAGTCGCCCTCCGGCCCGGTGGTGGCCGGCCGGGCCGCTGTGGTGGTGGCCACCGGCGGCGGCATCGCCGACCTGTTCGCCGCGGAGGGCGCCACCGTCGTGCCGGGCAACCCGTCCACCGGCGAGTTGCTGGACGCCGTCCGCAGCACCGGCGCGGCCCGGGTGGTGGTGCTGCCCAACGACGCCAACACGGAGGCGGTGGCGAGCGCGGCTGCCCGCGAGGCCCATCGGTACGGCATCAAGGTGAGCGTGGTGCCGACCCGCTCGCCGGTGCAGGCCCTCGCAGCCCTCGCGGTCCGTGACGGTGACCGCCGTTTCGAGGACGACGTCATCGCGATGGCCGAGGCGGCCGGCGCCTGCCGTTACGCCGAGGTCTGCCATGCCAGCCGGGAGGCGCTGACAGTGGCCGGCCCGTGCCGTCCCGGTGACGTGCTGGCGCTGGTGGAGGGGGAGGTGCACCTGATCGGCACCGACCTCACCGACACCTGCGCGGCAGTGGTCGACCGGATGCTCGGTGGTGGCGGCGAGATGGTCACCCTGCTGGCCGGGGTGGACGCTCCGGCCGGGCTCACCGATGCCGTCCGCGCGCACGTCGCGCGACGCTGGCCGTTCGTCGAGGTGCACGCGTACCCGGGCGGCCAGCCGTTTTATCCGCTCCTGGTAGGGATCGAATGAGCGAACCAGCCACGGTGGACACTCCGCTGAAGAAGCTGGTCGGGGACAAGACAGCCAAGGCGCTGGCCTCGCACCTCGACCTGCACACCGCGGGTGACCTGGTCTACCACTTTCCGCGTCGCTACGACGAGCGTGGTGAACACACCGACATCCGCTCACTGGACGTCGGTGAGCAGGTCACCGTGCTGGCCCAGGTGCAGCGCACCACGGTCCGCCCGATGCGTCAGCGGAGGGGCAACCTGCTGGAGGTGACCGTCGGCGACGGCTCCGGCGGGGTCCTGACGTTGACCTTCTTCGGCAACCAGGCGTGGCGCGAGCGCGAGCTGCGCCCGGGCCGGTGGGGCCTGTTCGCCGGCAAGGTCACCGAGTTCCGGGGCAAACGGCAGCTCAACGGCCCGGAGTACGTCCTGCTCGGCGAGGGTGGCGACGGCGAGGCGGCGGTCAGCGACGACATCGAGGAGTTCGCCGGGGCGCTGATCCCCGTCTACCCGGCCGCCGCGGCCGTGCCGACCTGGGTGATCGCGCGCTGCGTGCGCGTCGTACTGGACACGTTCACCCCGCCGGACGATCCGCTACCGAGCGCTGTGCGGGCCGGCCGCAAGCTGGTCGGGCTGGGCGCCGCGCTGACCGAGATCCACCGGCCGTCCAGCAAGGAGGCGCTGCACCAGGCGCGGCGGCGCCTCAAGTGGGACGAGGCCTTCGCCGTCCAGGTGACCCTGGTGCAGCGCAAGCACCGGGCGGCCGACTGGCCGGCCCGACCCCGCCCGGCGCGCCCGGGCGGGCTGCTGGAAGCGTTCGACGCCCGACTCCCGTACGAGCTGACGGCCGGTCAGCTTGAGGTGGGTGTGGAGATCGCGGCCGACCTCGCCGCCCCGCACCCCATGCACCGCCTGTTGCAGGGCGAGGTCGGCTCGGGCAAGACGGTGGTGGCGCTGCGGGCGATGCTCCAGGTGGTCGACGCGGGTGGGCAGGCCGCGCTGCTGGCGCCCACCGAGGTGCTGGCCTCCCAGCACCACCGCGGCATGCTCGACCTGCTCGGGCCGCTCGGGCGGGCCGGTGAGCTGGGCTCCGCCGAGCACGCCACACGGGTCGAGCTGGTCACCGGCTCGCTGGGCGCGGCGGCCCGCCGCCGGGCGCTCGGCGAGGTGGCCAGCGGTGCCGCCGGCATCGTGCTCGGCACCCACGCCCTGCTCTACGAGGGGGTCGACTTCGCCGACCTCGGCCTGGTGGTGGTCGACGAGCAGCACCGCTTCGGCGTGGAGCAGCGCGACGCCCTGCGGGCCAAGGCCGACCAGCCGCCGCACGTGCTGGTGATGACGGCCACCCCGATCCCGCGCACTGTGGCGATGACCGTCTACGGCGACCTGGAGGTCTCCACGCTCTCCCAACTGCCCCGGGGGCGGTCGCCGATCGCCTCGCACGTGGTGCCGGCCGCCGAGAAGCCGGCCTACCTGGACCGGGCCTGGCGTCGGCTGCGCGAGGAGGTGACCGCCGGCCACCAGGCGTACGTGGTGTGTCCGCGAATCGGTGACGGGCCTGCCTCGGACGAGGAACCGCCACCCGAGGACGACAACGGCCGTCGGCCGCCGCTGGCGGTGACCGAGGTGGCTCCGCTGCTGGCCGAAGGCCCGCTGAACGGCCTGCGGATCGGGGTGCTGCACGGTCGCCTGCCGGCCGACGAGAAGGACGCGGTGATGCGTTCCTTCGCGGCCGGCAACCTGGACGTGCTGGTGGCGACGACAGTGATCGAGGTTGGCGTGGACGTGCCGAACGCCACCGTGATGATCGTGCTGGACGCCGACCGGTTCGGCGTCTCCCAACTGCACCAGTTGCGGGGCCGGGTCGGCCGGGGTGCCGCCGCCGGGCTCTGCCTCCTGGTCAGCGAGGCGGCCGAGGGTTCATCGGCGCGGGAACGATTGGAGGCGGTGGCGTCCACTGGCGACGGTTTCAAGCTCGCCGAGCTTGATCTGGAGCAACGCCGCGAGGGCGACGTGCTGGGTGCCACCCAGTCCGGGCGCCGCTCGCACCTGCGGTTGCTGTCCCTGCGGCGCGACGCCGACCTGATCCGCGATGCCCGCGCCGAGGCCATCACCCTGATCGAGGACGACCCGGAGCTGACCCGCAGCCCGGCGCTGGCCGCCTCGGTGGCCGCACTGGTGGACGAGGATCGCGCGGAGTACCTGGAAAAGGGCTGACCCACGCGCGGGGCTGCGTCGAGCACGCAGGCCACTACGTGGCTGAGGGCGCGCCGACCGGGTGGTCGACGCGCCCTCAGGTGTCAGAGCGGGTTGGTTCAGGCGGTGAAGCGAACCCGACGACGACGGGCCACCACGAACAGGGCGGCACCGGCAGCGAGCAGCACGACGGCGCCGGCGATGATGCCGCCGGTGGCGGCACCGGTCAGCGGCAGAGCCGGCTCGTCCTTACCGCCACCCTGACCCGGGGCGCAGTCGGCCGGCTGCTCCCAGGCGATCGGGGCGGTGTCGTCGAGGCCCTCGGCGGCCGGCGTGACGACCAGACCCTCGGTCGCGTCGAAGGAGACGGAACCGGTCTCGCCCGGCTTGACGACCAGCGTCTTCGCCTCGCCCTTGTTCGGGGTCAGGGTGAGCGTGACGGTCTCACCGTCGGCGGGGTTCTCGATCGTGAAGGTGAGCTTGTCGCAGGTCGACTCGACCGAGCCCACCGGCTCCGCCGGAGCCGGGGTGGCAGTCGGGGTCGGGCTCTGGGTCGGAGGCTGGCTCGGCGACGGAGAGGCGACAGTGGGGGTCGGGGTGGGGGTCGCCGACGGAGTGGCGGTCGGCGTCGGGCTGCTCGGCGAGGGCGTGGCCTCTGCCGCGCAGGCGCCCTTCGGCTCGGCGGCCACCGTCCGCTCCTCGGTCACGATCCGGTCGGAGCGCACCCACCGCGCCTCGACGGTCAGCTCGATCGTCGGCCGCTTGGTGTCGAAACGGTGGGCCTGGGTGCCGGTGAGGACTCCCTTGCCCTTCGCCGGCAGGGTGGCGTCCTTCGTCAGGCCGCCGGTGAAGTCGGCCGCGACGGTCGACTCGAGCTTGGTGATCGTCGCGTCGATGTCCTCGCTGTTACCGACCGTCCAGGTCACCTTGACCTGGCCGTCGGAGGTCAGGCAGTAGGTGCCGGAGGGCTCGGGGTGGTGGGCACTCGCGGGGCTCGCGAGGACGCCGACGCCGGCGAGGCCGATCAACGCGCCTGCGGCGATGGCCGCGACGCGCCGGAACGGAGACTTGGGAGGGTTCACGCCTGCTCCTGGTGAGGGGGTACGGATCGCGTGGCGGGAGGCCGGGAGACATCGTGACCGGGGAGTCACTGCTCACCGGGGCGTCGCGCGACGCGGTGGTGTTCCCGCGGCTAAAGCGGGGACAGGGGGAGACTGTACTGATGGGTGGTTAATGAGGGGAGTTCAGATCATTGCCATCTGGCAATGTAGTCGATTCGTGATCTTTGATATACCGAAGGTGTTGGTCCGATCACTGGGGACGGTCCGCCCGCCAAGGCTCCACTGTGGATTCCGAACCGTCGGGGCTGCTCAGGTGCTCCGCGAAGTCGCCGCCGGCCAGCTCACCGGATCCGCGCCGTGCTGACCGGGTCCGCGCCCCATCGCGTAGCGTCGCGGGCATGAGCAGGAGGAAACGGTGACCCGGATCGTGGCCGGGACCCTCGGTGGCCGGCGCATCGCCGCGCCGCCCGGCGCTGGCACCCGCCCCACCTCGGACCGGGTTCGGGAGGCGCTGTTCAGTGCCGTCCAGGCCGCTGTCGATCTCGATGGCGCCCGCTTCGCGGACCTGTACGCCGGCTCCGGCGCGGTCGGCCTGGAGGCGCTCTCCCGGGGTGCTCGGCACGTGTTGCTGGTCGAGTCCGACCCGCGGGCGGCCCGGGTGATCCGGGAGAACGTGGCGGCCCTCCGTGCCGGTCCGGCGGCCCGTCTGGTCTCCGGCAAGGTGGCGACGGTGCTGGCCGCCGGACCGGACGGCGAGCCGTACGACGTGGTCTTCGCCGACCCTCCGTACGCCGTGCCGGACGAGGAGATCACCGCGCTGTTGGCAGCGTTGGTCGACGGCGGCTGGCTGGCGCCCGACGCGTTGGTGGTGGTGGAGCGGTCCCGTCGCACCAGGGAGTTCGACTGGGTGGACGGGATCACCCCCGATCGCAGTCGCCGTTACGGCGAGACCACCCTTTGGTACGGTCGCCGATCATGAGACGTGCGGTGTGCCCCGGTTCGTTCGACCCGGTCACCAACGGACACCTCGACATCATCGGGCGGGCCAGCCGGCTCTTCGATGAGGTGATCGTCGGTGTGCTGGTGAATCAGTCGAAGAGTGGCCTGTTCACCGTCGAGGAGCGCATCGAGATGCTCCGCGAGGTGACCTCGTCGTACGGCAACGTGCGGGTCGAGTCGTTCCGAGGGCTGCTGGTGGACTTCTGCCGGGCTCAGCAGGCCAGTGTGCTGATCAAGGGTCTGCGGGCGGTCAGCGACTTCGACTACGAGTTGCAGATGGCCCAGATGAACATCGGTCTGGCCGGCGTCGAGACGCTCTTCATGCCGACCAACCCGCTCTACTCGTTCCTCTCGTCGAGCCTGGTCAAGGACGTGGCCAAGTGGGGTGGCGACATCTCCGCCCACGTCCCCGACCCGGTCCGCGAAGCCCTCCAGGCCCGCCTGGGCCCTCGCCGCTAGCCCCCTCCACCCTCGCGATCTTGCACTTATGGTGCCCGAATCGCCCTTTTCGACGTGGTTTGGCGCGACGGAAAGTGCAAGATCGGCGCGGTGGAAGCCGGGGGTGACTATGTCGCGACTCGCCGGGTTGGGGTGAGTGGGGCGGCGGTGGGGCGGGCACGACATGATTGGTGGCGCGGGGAACGGCCGTAGCCCGCATCATGGAGGTCGGCCGACGAACGACAGGAGTGAGGTAGCCGGTGGACCCGCTCGATCGCATCGACGAACTGATCGCCATCCTGGAGCAGGCCCGCTCCGTCCCGATGTCGCGCAACAACTGCATGGTCGACCGGGGTGAGATGATCGCTGCCCTCGATGAGATGCGTGCTGATCTCCCCGCCGACCTGCGCCGCGCCGCCGCGCTCCTGGAGGAGCGCGACAAAATCATGGAAGCCGGCAAGCGCGAGGCGGACCGGATCATCAGCGAGGGTGAGGCAGAACACGCCCGCCTGGTCTCGGTGAACGAGATCACCGTGTCGGCCGAGCACGAGGGCGCCCGGATCATCGGGGAGGCCCGCGCCGAGGCCCAGCGGCTGCGTGAGGAGGTCGACGACTACGTCGACACCGCGCTGGCCAACTTCGAGCAGTTCCTCACCCGGGCGCTGGCCTCGATAGAGCGCGGCCGGGACAAGATGCACGCGCTGCGAGAGATCGGCACCTTCGCTGGGGATGAGGCGGAACGCCCGCTACCCTTCTGAGCGGCACCTCACCAGCCGACTTCTCAGGCGGGCGTCGCCCCCGGTTCGACGGTCCGGCGGTCGCCCAGGTAACCTTTTTTGTCGGCCTCTCACCGGCCGGAGTCTAACTATGCCCAAGCACTCGCCATCGACACTCAACCCCAGGTCGCCGCTGGTCCTCGACACGAGGGACCTGCCGCGTCGCCCTGGCGCGTTGCGTGAGGTCCAGCGGGTCGTGCCGGCACCGGCGGACCTCGGTGTGGAGTTGATCGGCGTGCCGGAGGGCGCGGACCTCGACCTCGATCTGAGGTTGCAGTCGGTGTCCGAGGGCGTGCTCGTCTCCGGGACCATCACCGGTCCCGTCCGGGGCGAGTGCGGCCGTTGCCTGCGCGAGATCAACGACTCGATGGGCGTGACGATCCAGGAGCTGTACGCGTACGAGGACAGCACCACGGACGCCACGACCGACGAGGACGAGGTGGGCCGGATGCAGGGCGATCTGATCGACCTGGAGCCGGCGCTGCGGGACGCGTTGGTGCTCACGCTGCCGACCAACCCGCTCTGCCGGGAGGACTGCCCAGGACTGTGCCCCGAATGCGGGGCGCACTGGGACGATCTGCCGGCCGACCACAGTCACCAGCAGATCGACCCGCGTTGGGCGGGCCTGTCGCAACTGACCGTTACAGAGGAGTAAGAACCGTGGCCGTCCCGAAGCGCAAGATGTCGCGCAGCAACACCCGGTCCCGCCGGGCGAACTGGAAGGCGACAGTGGTCGCGACCGTTGCGTGCCCGCAGTGCAAGTCCCCGAAGCTGCCGCACGCCGCCTGCTCCGTCTGCGGCACCTACAACGGCCGCCAGGTTCTCGAGGTCTGACCTGGACGCCGAGTGACGCCCCCGACCCCAGGTCGGGCGGCGCGCGCATCCTGGCATTCGCCCGGTGCTCCGGCTCCCTCCGACGCCGGCCGGCCCAATCCGGCCGGCGTTCCGGTGGAGCCGGGCGCCGCGCGGATCGCCGTTGACCTCCTCGGCGGGGACGACGCTCCCGCCGTCGTGGTTGACGGCGCTCTGCGGGCCATGCGCGCCGACCCTGACCTGCATCTGCTTCTCGTCGGTCCGACCGAGGTCGCCGACGAGCTGATTGCTGCCCTCGATCCGGCGCAACGCGCCCGGATCACGGTGCGGCCCGTCCGCGATGTCGTCGGCATGGCCGACCATCCCAGCGCCGCCCGCTCCGAGAGCACCGTCCGGGCCGCGGTCACCGCCGTCCGGGATGGGACCGCCGATGCCCTGGTCTCCGCCGGTGCCACCGGCGCCACCGTCACCGCGGCCGTGCTCGGCCTCGGCCGCTCGCCGGAGATCCGCCAACCCGCGCTGGCCGCCACCCTGCCCGCCGTCGCGGGGCCTGTCGTGCTGCTCGACGTCGGCGGCTCCCTGGAACCCCGCCCGGCCACCCTCGCCCGCCACGCCGTGCTCGGCGCCGCGTACGCGGCAGTGGCCCACTCGATCGCCGCGCCACGGGTCGGGCTGCTCTCGGTCGGCACCGAGGCCGGCAAGGGCGACCGGGTCCGCCGCGCCACCGACCCCCTGCTCGCCGTCGAACCGCTGCCGGGCGGAGCGCGCTACATCGGCCTGGTCGAGGGGTACGACGTGGCCCTCGGCGCACGCGCCGATGTGGTCGTCACCGACGGCTTCACCGGTAACGTGCTGCTCAAGGCCATCGAGGGCGCGTACGCGATGGCCGGCGGCCCACCTGCCCAGGGCGGCGCGCCCCGCGCGGCGGCCCTGCTGGGCGTCGCGGGGACGGTGGTCGTCTGTCACGGGTCCGCCCGCGCCGACGACGTCGCCTCCGGCATAGCTCTCGCCGCCCACCTGTGGCGGCGGCGCGCCACCGATCTGGTCTCCGCGTTGCTCGACCGCGACGCCGCGACGGATCGCACCGACCGCTCCACCGACACCGAGGTACGCACATGAGCAACGACAAGCGGCGGCGGGCGTCCGTCGGTCACCTGGAAGCCGCCTTCGGAGTGAGCCTGGAACCCGAGCTGCTCCAGCGCGCGTTGACCCACCGGTCGTACGCGTACGAGAACGGCGGGCTGCCGACCAACGAGCGGCTGGAGTTCCTCGGCGACTCGGTGCTCGGCGTGGTGATCACCACAGCGCTCTTCCACAACCACCCGGATCTGCCCGAGGGGCAGTTGGCCAAGCTGCGGGCCAGCGTGGTCAACATGCGGGCGCTCGCCGACGTGGCCCGCGGTCTGGGCCCGGACGGGCTCGGCGCGTACCTGCTGCTCGGCAAGGGTGAGGAGACGACAGGTGGCCGGGACAAGGCGAGCATCCTCGCCGACACGCTCGAGGCCCTGCTCGGCGCGATCTACCTCCAGTACGGCCTGGACACCACGGGGATCGTCATCCACCGGCTCTTCGACCCGCTGATGGCCGAGTCGGCCGGTCGCGGGGCAGCACTGGACTGGAAGACCAGCCTCCAGGAGCTGACGGCGGCGCTCGGGCTCGGCGTCCCGGAGTACCGGATCGAGGGCACCGGCCCGGATCACCTCAAGACGTTCACCGCCTGGGTGGTGGTGGCCGGCAACCGGTACGGCGGCGCCGAGGGGCGCAGCAAGAAGGAGGCCGAGCAGCGGGCCGCCGAGGCCGCCTGGCGGACGCTCGCCGAGCAGAACGGTCAGAACGGCGACGACGGCCAGGACGGTCGGGCCGGCGACGACCGTCAGGAGCAGCCGATCGGTCGGGACGACTCGGCGGACCGGGACGAGCCGTTCGGGCCGCTGGAGCGCGCCGAGCGGGCGGCTCAGGCCGAGCAGGCCGACCACCTGGCGCAGGCGCTGCCGGCCGGGGGCGCCGACGGTCACGAGACGGGTCGGCGGCGTGCCTGAGCTGCCCGAGGTGGAGACCGTCCGACAGGGGGTGGCCCAGTGGGTCGTCGGCCGTCGGATCGCCTCCGTCGAGGTTCGTCATCCGCGTGCGGTCCGCCGGCACGCTCCGGGCGACGTGCACTTCGCCGACGTGCTCGCCGGCCGGACGGTGCTGGACGCCCGTCGTCGGGGCAAGTACCTGTGGCTGCCACTGGACAGCGGTGACGCGATCGTCGGGCACCTCGGTATGTCGGGTCAGCTGCTGCTCCAGCCACCCGGCACGAAGGACGAGACCCACCTGCGGGTCCGGTTCCGGTTCAGCGACGACGGCCCGGAGCTGCGATTCGTCGACCAGCGCACGTTCGGCGGGCTCTCGGTGAGCGAGGGCGGCTCCGAGCTGCCCGACGAGATCGCGCACATCGCCCGCGACCCGATGGACCCGGAGTTCTCCGACGAGGCGTTCGTCGCGGCGCTGCGCCGCCGGCACACCGAGGTGAAGCGGGCGCTGCTCGACCAGACCCTGATCTCCGGGGTGGGCAACATCTACGCCGACGAGGCGCTCTGGCGCGCCAAGCTGCACGGCGGCCGACCCACCGACGCGCTGACCGGCCCTGCCGCGCAGCGCCTGCTCGGTCACGTCCGCGACGTGCTGGCCGAGGCGATCAGCGAGGGCGGCACCAGCTTCGACGCCCTCTACGTGAACGTCAACGGTGAGAGTGGCTACTTCGACCGGGCGCTCAACGCCTACGGCCGCGAGGGCGAGCCGTGCGGGCGGTGCGGCGCGCCGATCCGCCGTGAGGCGTTCATGAACCGGTCCTCGTACAGCTGCCCGCACTGTCAGCCACGGCCCCGGGGTTCCCTTCGGGGATGACCCGGAGCCGGCTCGGGGCGATGCCGGCGGGTCGCGGCCTGTCGCTCCGGGATGGACCCCGGTGTACGTCCGGATCGCGGGCCGACGCCGGACGACGGCACCCCCGCTCCCGGTCCGGTGGTTCCAGGGGTGGGCCCGGGTCGATCCCCGATGTGACCGCCTCGTCACGCACCTAGCGTCAGCACAGTTGACAGGGGGTTGACGTGACAGGGGGACCCGAGATGGGCAGAAGACCGGTGACGGTGCGGCTGGCGCGGTGGAGCGCCGAGCACCCGTGGCGGGCGATCGCACTGTGGGCCGTGTTCGTGGCGGTGTGCTTCGTCGGCGGCAGCGCCGCCGGACTCAACGAGGCCACCAGCGGCGACCAGGCGATCGGCGAGGCGGGGCGGGCCAGCCTGATCGTGGACGCCGGTGACTTCGACGACCCGGCCGTGGACAACGTCCTCATCACCTCCCGGGGTGGCGCGTTGGACCCGGCGGCGGCGAAGGCGGCGGCCGACGACGCGGCGGCCCGGCTGCGTACGGTCGCCGGGGTGGCCGGGGTGGGCCAGCCGGTCACCGCGGGGGACGGCTCGGCACTGCTGCTGCCGATCACCATGTCGGGTGACCCGGAGACAGCCTCGGATCGGGTGCAGCCGTTGCGCGACGCCACCGCCAGCGTGCAGGCCGCGTACCCCGGGCTGCGCGTCGAGCAGGTCGGCGGGCCGTCGATCGGTCAGGCCCTCGACGACACCCTGGGCAAGGACTTCAAGCGCGCCGAGCTGCTCAGTCTGCCGGTCACCCTGGCGATCCTGATCATCGCGTTCGGTGCGCTGATCGCGGCGAGCGTACCGGTGCTGCTGGCACTCTCCTCGGTCGCCGCCGCGATGGGTCTGTCCACTCTCGCCTCGCACCTGGTGCCGGCCACCGACACCACCGCACCGGTGATCCTGTTGATCGGCATGGCGGTCGGCGTGGACTACTCGCTGTTCTACATCCGTCGGGAGCGGGAGGAACGTGCCAAGGGTCGGTCCGGTCTGGACGCGGTGGAGATCGCCGCGGAGACCTCCGGGCACGCCGTGGTGGTCTCCGGCTTCGCCGTGATCATCTCGATGGCCGGGCTGCTGCTCGCCGGCGACGTGGTCTTCTCATCCCTCGCCATCGGCTCGATCCTCGTGGTGGCCGTCGCGGTGACCGGTTCACTGACCGTCCTGCCCGCCCTGCTGGCCCGGCTCGGCCGTTGGGTGGACCGGCCCCGGGTGCCGCTGCTCTGGCGACTGACCGCGCCGCGTACCGGCCGGCACGGCGAGCCCCGCGCGCCCCGGCTGTGGCCGGCGGTGCTCCGACCCGCGCTGCGCGCGCCGGTGGCGACGCTTGTCATCTCGGTCGGGCTGCTGCTCGCGCTGGCCGCGCCGGCGCTCGGCATGAAGCTGAAGTTCCCCGGCATGGAGGACCTGCCCCGCACGACTCCGGCGATGCAGGCGTACGACCGGCTCACCGCCGCCTTCCCGAGCGCCGGCACCAATCACGTGGTGGCCGTCCGGGCGCCCGCCGACCAGGCCGATCGGGTGCGCGCCGCCCTCACCGGCCTGTCCACCCGGGCGGCCGGCGATCCGCTGTTCGCCCCGGCCGAGGCGGACGGCCCGAAGATCGAGGTGTCGGCCGACCGGCGGGTCTCGGTGCTGGACGTCCCCACCCCGTACGCCAGTCGGGACGACCGGTCGGTGCAGTCGTTGGAGAAGCTGCGCGGGGACCTGGTCCCGGCCGAGCTGCGCGGCATTCCCGGCATCGAGTACGCGGTGGGCGGGGGTGTGGCCGACAGCGAGGACTACGCCCAGCACGTCCGGGACAAGTTGCCGCTGGTCATGGGCTTCGTGCTGGTGCTGACCTTCCTGGTCATGACGTTCACCTTCCGGTCGGTGGTGATCGCGGCAAGCTCGATAGCGCTGAACCTGCTCTCCGCCGGTGCCGCGTACGGCCTGCTGGTGCTGATCTTTCAGGGCGAGTGGGCGCAGGGACTGCTCGGCTTCACGTCGATGGGCGCGATCGTGTCCTGGCTGCCGCTGTTCCTGTTCGTGGTGCTCTTCGGCCTCTCGATGGACTACCACGTGTTCGTGGTCAGTCGGATCCGCGAGGGCGTCCGGTCCGGCCTACCCAACCGTGACGCCGTGTCGTACGGGATCACCTCGTCGGCCGGGGTGGTGACCAGCGCGGCCATCGTGATGGTCGGGGTCTTCTCGATCTTCGCCACGCTGAGCACCATCGACATGAAGCAGCTCGGCATCGGTCTGGCGGCGGCGATCCTGCTGGACGCCACGATCATCCGGGGAGTGGTGCTGCCGGCGTTGATGACCATGCTCGGCGACGCCAACTGGTGGGCCCCGCGCTTCCTGCGCCCCCGCCCGGCACCCGCGCCCACCGACCCGCCCGCCCCCACCCCGGAACTGGTCCCGGTGCCCTGACCGCCACCCCCTCGCCCCGCCCCGCCCCGCCCTTGCGCCCCCCTTGCCCCGTCGATCTTGCAGATTCTGTCGCGACAAAGCGGGTCAACCGCGGCATTTGAGCGACAGAAGGTGCAAGATCGCGAGGGCGAGGGCGAGGGCGAGGGCGGGGCGGGTTAGGGCAGGGGGCAGGGTTCGCGGGACGCGTCCAACGTGCGGTCCTTGCGGATCGACGCGAAGCCGTAGCCGACGGTGGTGACGCAGAAGTCGTCAGTCGAGCCGGTGTACTCGACGTGGAAGACCGGCTTGCCGGAGTCGCTGAACGGCAGCAGCTTGGCGCACTGGGCGAGCCGGACGCACTCCTCGTTGACCGCGAAGTCGAAGTCCGGGGCCAGCGCGGCGAGTTGCGGCACGTCGTTGACCAGCCCCGGGGAGAGGCTCAGCGAGCGGGCCAGCTCGGCCAGCCGGCGGTTGAACAGCAGTTGGTCGTCGAAGTCGAGCGCAAAGCCGGTGCGCGCCGCGTACCCGTCGGCGTCGAAGAGAGCCACCGCGCCGAAGCCCTTGCCGCGGCAGAGCCGCAACCGGTCGGCCAGCACCGGCCGGAGCGCGTCCCAACTCCGGACGTCCAGCCACCGGCTGTCGGGGCGACGCCCGGCGGCGCCCCGAACGATCTCCGGGAACCGGCTGGCGTCCGGGTCGTCGGAGCGGACGGATCCCACGTTCACCTGGCAGATCAACCGGCGGTCCCGGGAGCGCAGCTCGGCGGTCTGTGCGGCGGTGGTGGCCACCGGGTCGAGCAGGAAGACATGGGCGTCCACCGCCGGGTCGAGCGGGCCGCTGAGCTGCCACTGCCACTGCCAGTGCCGGGCCTGTGTCGCCGGCCACGCGGTGGGCGCGCCGGGCGGGGTCAGCGCGGGCCGGCACCCGTACGCCGGCACCACCAGCACGACGGCGACGCTGGCGGACAGGACGCGGCGCAGTGGGCGTACGGCGACGTGTCGCCGCGGCCGGATCCGCATCGGCAGCTCCCGGGTCCCGGACGGCCGGTCGCCGCCCACACCGGTACGCGGCCCCCACGCTCCGGCCCGACGTACCTCACCGGGTCAACGAGCGCGGGGGCGGGAACGACGCGCGGTCAGCGCGGCGCCGCGAAGACCTGCGTCCAGTACGGTCCGTTGCTGTTGGCGATGCCGACGCCGATCTCGGTGAACGCGCAGTTCAGGATGTTGGCCCGGTGGCCGGAGCTGTTCATCCAGGCGTCCATCACCGCGGCCGGGTTCTTCTGGTTCCAGGCCACGTTCTCGCCGTACGTGCGCCAGGTGTAGCCGACCCGGTCCAGTCGGGTGCCGGCGTTGCTGCCGTCGCTGCCGGTGTGCGACATGTTCTGGCTGTCGGCCTGGTCCTGGCTGTGCCGCTGGGCGGCCGTCATCAGCTTGTCGTCGATGCTCAGCGCCTTGCAGCCGGCCTTCGCGCGCTCGGCGTTGACCAGGTCCACCACCTCGCGGGCCTGAGCGCTGACGGAGCCGCTGGAGCCGTTGGAACCAGTGGAGCTGCCGGTGTTGCTCGGCGCGGTGCTGCGCTCGACGCTGCGGCGCGACGCGGCGGTGCTCCGCGACGTCGCCGGTGTGGGCTTGACGACCTTGGTCGGCGACGGGCTCGCAGACGCCGGGCTGGGGATGGTGGAGGGGGAGGGTGCGGCGAGGGTGTCCAGCGCCGGCTCCCCGGTCGGCGCGGCCGACGTGGCGAAGGAGTCGTCGACGGCAGTCGGCTGCGCGGCTCCGTCGTCACCGCCGGGCAGGGTCAGAGCGCCGACGCCGAAGCTCACCACGAGGGTGGCGGCCGCGGCGGCGCCCCCGATCATCAGCGGCCGGCGCCAGCGGCGTGGGGAGCGGTGCCGTCCCTCGCCGGGCCGTCCGGTCTCGGCGGCGCCGCGCCAGCCGTTGGTGGTCTCCGGGTCGGTGTCGGTGTGCCAGCCGCCGGGCGTCTCGGCGCTCCGGCCGCCGTTGGTGTCCTGGGCCGGGTGGCTGTCGCCCCGGTCGCCGGTCCCGCCCTCCGGCTGGTGGGCCGCCCAGGCGGCGGTGTGGGCGTCGGCTGCGTCGGCGGGGATCGCCCGGTCCGGTTGCCGGCCGCCGGAGGGCTGCTCCCGGTGCCACTCGTCGCCCGGCTGACCGGGCTCGTCGCCGAAGAGGTAGGCCGAGCGGGGCTCCGGGCGGTCGTGCAGCCAGGCCGGCTCGTCGGTCGGCCCCTCGGCGCGCCGGGGTGCGCCGTTCGGGTCCATCGGATCGGTCCAGCCGTACACGCCTATGCCTCCAGGGGTTGGTTGCGGGCCGGGGTGACGCTACGGCGCGCCTACGACCTGCGGCAACGTGGCTAAGAAAGAGTTAAGGGGAAGTCGGACGCCAGGGTGCGGACTTCCGCAGATCCGGGCGTACAGTAAAGGCGTCCGGACAGAGAGTGTCCGTGCCTTGCGGCAGCCCCCCGACAAGTGGACAGGTCGACGTAGAGATGATCTACGGCCTGCGAGAACTTGACGAAGGAGGGGTTTGCGGCTCAATATATAGGTGTCGCCAGTCGCGCCCGGTCATGCCCAGATACAACCTGGAATGACAGCCGCGTATGAATTGGGCGCGCGTTGGCCGGCCTTTCCGGCAGCGCATATCAAGGAGTCAGCATGGCGAAGGCCCTCTACGGCCACGTAGGTGCAGCGCCCGACCGGCGTCTGCTCGACGAGGTCACCCGACTGCGTTCCAGGGTTCAGGCACTGGAGTTCGAGATCACGCGTCTGCGTGCCGACAATGATCGGCTCGCGGCGGCTGCGGCGGAGGCGGACGATCTGCTCCGTCTGGCCGAGCCGGCGCTGACCTGATCTCCAGGTCGTAAAAACTGAATAGCACCACCGCAAAAATGCGCGCCGACACCTCTGTGCCGGCGCGCAACACTGTCCGGCACCCTTTCGGCGCCGACGATTCATGATCATGCGGCCGATCGTGTGGGAACAACGCCGCACAGTTACCGGAAAGCGCGTCGGCGGATAAGCCGATCATGAAAGGCGCTTGTCTTTATCGCTGTCGACGGAACAGCAGCGCGCCCACTGTCGACGCGATGCGGGGCGGGTCGCGTGCCGGGCCGCTCCCACCGGCGGGTTAGTCTGCGGGTTCACCCAGGTCCCCACAGCCGGCGACGGTACGGCGGCCACCGGACGAGGATCGAGTAGGTGTATCTCAAGAGCCTGACGGTGAAGGGGTTCAAGTCCTTCGCCTCCGCGACGACGTTGAAGCTGGAGCCCGGGATCACCTGCGTGGTGGGCCCGAACGGCTCGGGCAAGTCCAACGTCGTCGACGCCATCGCCTGGGTCCTCGGCGAGCAGGGTGCCAAAGCCCTCCGTGGCGGCAAGATGGAGGACGTCATCTTCGCCGGCACCGCCGGCCGGGCGCCGCTGGGTCGCGCCGAGGTCACCCTCACCATCGACAACACCGACGGCGCGCTGCCGATCGAGTACACCGAGGTCTCCATCACCCGCCGGATGTTCCGCTCCGGCGAGAGCGAGTACGAGATCAACGGCAACTCCTGCCGGTTGCTCGACATCCAGGAGCTGCTCTCCGACTCCGGCATCGGCCGGGAGATGCACATCATCGTCGGGCAGGGCCGCCTCGACGGCATGCTGCACGCCAAGCCGGAGGACCGCCGGGCGTTCATCGAGGAGGCGGCCGGCGTCCTCAAGCACCGCAAGCGCAAGGAAAAGGCGCTGCGCAAGCTCGACGCGATGCAGCTGAATCTCAACCGCCTCACCGACCTCACGGCCGAGCTGCGTCGTCAGCTCAAGCCGCTGGGTCGGCAGGCCGAGGTGGCCCGGCGCGCCGCCGCCATCCAGGCCAACCTGCGCGATGCCCGGCTGCGCCTGCTCGCCGATGACCTGGCCACTCTGCGGAACACCCTCGACCGGGAGATCGCCGACGAGACCGCGCTGCGCGAGCGGCGCGAGCAGATCGAGGGTGAGCACACCGAGGTGCAGGGCCGGCTCGGCGAGTTGGAGGCCGCCCTCGCGGAGGACGCGCCGCTGCTCGCCGCCGCCCAGGACACCTGGTACAAGCTCTCCGCCCTCCAGGAGCGCTTCCGCTCGATCGAGCAGTTGGCCCGGGAGCGGCTGCGGCACCTCAGCGCCACCGGCGACGACGAGCGGCCCGGCCGCGACCCGGACCAGCTGGAGGCCGAGGCGGAACGCGTCCGCGAGCAGGAGGAGGAGCTGCGCGGCGCGCTCACCGACGACCAGATCCGACTGGCCGAGGCGGTCGAGCACCGCCAGGAGTTGGAGCGGCAGCTGGCCGCCGCCGAGCGCGAGCTGGTCGCCGCGGCCAAGGCCATCGCCGACCGGCGGGAGGGGATGGCCCGGCTCACCGGCCAGGTCAACTCCGCCCGGGCCCGGACCACCAGCGCCGGCGAGGAGATCGAACGCCTCGCGATCGCCCACGCCGACGCGCTGGGCCGCGCCGAGCAGGCGCAGGCCGACCTGGACGCGGTCGCCGAACAGTCCACCGAGGCCGACCGGGACAACGCGGACCTGGACGCCCGGCACGCCGAGGCGGTCGCCGTGCAGGAACGGGCCCAGGCCACCGTGCGATCGCTGTCCGACGCCGAGCGGGCGGCGGAGAAGGACGCCGCCACCTGGAAGGCCCGCGAGGAGGCGCTCGCGCTGGGGCTGCGCCGCAAGGACGGCGCGGGGGCGCTGCTCGCCCGCGCCGGCGACGTGCCCGGCCTGCTCGGCAGCCTCGCCGGGTTGCTCACCGTCGCGCCCGGCCACGAGGCCGCGCTGGCCGCCGCGCTCGGCGGCCTCGCCGACGCGGTCGCCGTCAGCGGGGTGGACGAGGCCGTCGAGGCGATGCGGCTGCTGAAGATCTCCGACGCCGGCCGGGCCGGCCTGCTGGTCGGCAGCCCGGCGGGGCCCGGCATGACCGGCTCCGCCGACGCGCTGCGGCCGAAGCTGCCGGACGACGCCCGCTGGGCGCCCGACCTGGTGGAGTGCAGCGCCGAGCTGCGTCCGGCGGTGCACCGGGCCCTGCGGGACGTGGCGCTCGTCGACGATCTCGCTGCCGCCGCCGAGCTGGTCGCCGGCAACCCCGAGCTGCGGGCGGTCACCCCGGACGGTGACGTGGTCGGGGCGTACGCGGCCGCGGGCGGGTCGGCCAAGGCCCCCAGCTACATCGAGGTGCAGGCCGCCGTCGAGGAGGCCCGCGCCAACCGGGTCACCGCCGAACGCGCTGGCCTGGAGCTGCGTGATCAGTTGGTCGAGGCGCGCGCCGAGGTCGCCGCCGCCAAGGAGGCCGTGCAGCACGCCGCCGCCGAGAAGCGCGAGGCGGAGAGCCACCGCAACGCCGCCGCTCGCCGGCTGGCCGAGCTGGGCGCGGCGGCCCGCTCGGCGAAGGCCGAGACCGACCGGCTCGGCGACTCCCGCTCCCGCGCCGAGGCCGCCCGGCAACGGGACCTCACCGCGCTCGCCGAGCTGGAGGAGCGGTTACGGCTGGCCGAGGAGACCCCCGTCGACGCCGAGCCCTCCAGCGAGGAACGGGATCAGCTGGCGGCCATGGTGCCGCGGGCCCGTCAGAACGAGATGGAGGTCCGGCTCGCCGTGCGTACCGCCGAGGAGCGGGTCTCCTCGATCGCCGGCCGGGCCGACTCGCTCGCCCGGCAGGCAACCGCGGAGCGGGCCGCCCGGGAACGTGCGGCGGCCCGGCGGGCGGCCCGCGCCCGGGGCGCGGGCATCGCCCGGTCCGTCGCCGGCGGCGCCCGGGAGGCGCTGACCCGGCTGACCACCTCGATCGCGACGGCCGAGGAGCACCGCGACGCGGTCGCCCTGGAGCGCGCCGCGCGGGAGGCAGAGCTTCAGGAGGTACGCGGCGCCGCCAAGCGGCTCGCCGCGGAGTTGGAGCGGCTGACCAGCCAGGTGCACCGCGACGAGGTGGCCCGGGCGGAGCAGCGGCTGCGCATCGAGCAGTTGGAGGCGAAGGCCGCCGAGGACTTCGGGCTGGACGTGGAGACGCTGGTCGCCGAGTACGGTCCGACGCAGCCCGTTCCGCCGACCCAGGTGGACGTCGCGGCGGCCGAACGTGACGGTCTGCCGGTGCCCGAGCCGGTGCGCTACGAGCGGCCGGTGCAGGAGAAGCGGGCCGCGAAGGCGGAACGCGAACTCGCCCTGCTCGGCAAGGTCAACCCGCTCGCGCTGGAGGAGTTCGCCGCGCTGGAGGAGCGTTTCAAGTTCCTCTCCGAGCAGTTGGAGGACCTCAAGGCCACCCGTCGCGACCTGCTCACAGTGGTCAAGGACGTGGACGAGCGGATCCTTGAGGTCTTCGCCAGCGCCTTCGAGGACACTGCCCGGGAGTTCGAGCAGGTGTTCACAGTGCTCTTCCCCGGTGGTGAGGGGCGGTTGATCCTCACCGAACCGGACGATCTGCTCACCACCGGCGTCGAGGTGGAAGCCCGCCCGCCGGGCAAGAAGATCAAGCGGCTGTCGCTGCTCTCCGGTGGTGAGCGGTCGCTGACCGCGGTGGCCATGCTGGTGGCGATCTTCCGCGCCCGACCCAGCCCGTTCTACATCATGGACGAGGTGGAGGCGGCCCTGGACGACGTCAACCTGGGGCGGCTGATCCTGTTGCTGGCACAGTTGCGCGAGAAGAGTCAGCTGATCGTCATCACGCACCAGAAGCGGACGATGGAGATCGCCGACGCGCTCTATGGCGTGACCATGCGCAGCGGGGTCACTCAGGTGATCAGCCAACGGCTCAACCGGGCCGACGAGGACGACCAGCGGCACGGCCGCGGCGAGGAGAACGGGTAGTGGCTCGGGAACGCGCGACGGCGCTCCTGCTGGACTTCGACGGCGTACTGCGCCGGTGGGACCCGGCGGTGGCCGCCGTTGTCGAGCGGGAGTACGGCCTCTCCGAGGGGGTGCTCGGCGAGATCGCCATGCAGTGGGGGCGGCTCCAGCCGGTGCTCACCGGTCAGGTCAACCACGCCGAGTGGATGAACAGCGTGGCGGACGCCCTGAGCGAGTCGGTGGGCAGCCCGGAACGGGCTCGCGCCGCGGTGGAGCAGTGGCAGAGCTACCGGGGAGAGGTCGACCAGGAGGTGCTGGCGTTCGTCCGGGAGGTCCGTGCGGCGGGCGTCCGGGTCGGGCTGGGCACCAACGCCACCGACCTGCTCGACGCCGACCTGGCCGCGCTCGGCCTGGTCGGCGAGCTGGACGTGGTGGTCAACTCCTCGGTGATCGGCGTGCACAAGCCCGCCCCGGAATACTTCAAGGCCGCCTGCGTGGCCCTGGCCACCCCGCCGGCCCGGGTCCTCTGCGTCGACGACGAGGACTGGGCCGTGCGGGGCGCCCGGGCCGCCGGGCTGTCGGCACACCGCTGGGGCGGCCATGCCGACCTGCGTTACCTGCGAGCGGCCCTGGACCACTGAGCGCCTGTCACTCGCCGGTGACGCCGTCGATGCGTTCCCGGATCAGGTCGGCGTGACCGTTGTGCCGGGCGTACTCCTCGATCATGTGCACGTACACCCAACGCAGGTTGAAGGTGCGCTTCTTCGCGCCGACCTCGGTGAACGTCTCGGCGAGCGTGTGGCCGGCGGCGGCCTCGCGGGCCAGCGCCACCTCACGGTGGAAGATGGCGAAGTCGGCCTCGGCGTCGGCGGCGCTGACGTCGTGGTCGGCGTCCGGGTTCTCCGGGGTGAAGTACGGGTAGTCGACAGGCTCGCCGGCGAAGTTCTCCCGGAACCACCAGGCCTCGACCTCGGCCAGGTGCCGGACCAGGCCGAGCAGGGTCAGCCCGGACGGTTCCACGCTCGGCGTCCGCAACTGCTCCTCGGTGAGGCCGGCGCACTTGAGCAGCAGTGTCTGTCGGTGGTAGTCGAGCCAGCCGTCGAGCATGGTGCGCTCGTCGCCGACGTACGGTTCGGGGGTCCGGGTGATCTCCGGTGCGATCCAGGTCATGCCGCGCATCCTGCCCGGCACCTCGGACACCCCGCGAGGGGTTATCAGGGCACCACGACGACCGGCCAGCGGCCGGCGCGGACCAGCCGGGTGGCGACCGAGCCGACCAGCCGGTGTCCGGCCTGCTCGGAGGCGCCGACCACCACCATGTCGGCCTGGAACTCGTCGGCCGCCGCGCGCAGTTCGCCGTACGCGTCGCCGCGCCGCACCAGCAGGGTCACCGGGATGCCCCACTGCTCGGCCCCGCGCCGGCACTCCCGGCGCAGCTCGTCGGCCAACTCGTCGTGGGTGCGCTGGACCGCGCCGGCGTCCATGCCGGGCACCAGGGCGGTCAGCCCGCTCGGCGAGCTGACGAAGACCACCACCAGCGCGGCGCTCTGTCGACGGGCCAGGCCCGCGGCGTAGGAGCCGGCCCGCTCGGAGGTCCGGGTGCCGTCGACACCCACCATGATCACCCGAGGCCCGTCCGTGCCGCGCTCGAAGGGCAGCGGTCGGGTCCGGGGGCCGTACTCCTCGCGGTCCGGTGCTCCCACGCCCATGGCTCTACCTCACCTCTGCTCGCCGGTGCGGATCACGGGTGAGCCGGCGCCGGCGGCGACAGTCGATTCCCGCTCGACCTCGTCGGAAACCGGGTTGCCGTTGTGCTGGCGCAGCGGCACCTCCTTGATGAACGCCACAGCGATCAACGCGATCAGCGCGAACGGGGCAGCGGTCAGGAAGATGTCACCGGCGCCGTGGCCGTACGCGCTCTCCACCACCGCCCGCAGCGGGCCGGGCAGGGTGTGCACGTCGGGCAGGGCACCGCCGCTGCCGGAGCTGGAGGCGGGGATGCCGAGCTGGGCCAGCCCGTCGGCGGTGTAGTCCTTGACCTTGTGGGCGAGCACCGCGCCGAGGGCGGAGACGCCGATCGCGCCACCCAGGCTGCGGAAGAACGCCACCACCGAGCTGGCCGCGCCGAGTTCGTGCGGGCCGACGGTGTTCTGCACGGCGAGGACCAGGTTCTGCATGGTCATGCCCAGGCCGACGCCGATCAGCAGCATGTAGACGCTGAGCAGTGTGAAGCTGGTGTCGGCGCGCAGGGTGCCCATCAGCGCGAAGCCGATGGTGAGCAGGGCCGACCCGATCACCAGGTACCGCTTCCAGCGGCCGGTCTTGCTGATGACCCGCCCGATGACAGTGGAGGCGACCAACAGGCCGAGGATCATCGGCAGGGTCATCAGACCGGACATGGTCGGGCTCTGCCCGCGGCTGATCTGGAAGTACTGGCCCAGGAAGATCGACGCGCCGAACATGCCCACCCCGACAGCGATGCTGGCGACGACGGCGAGGGTGATGGTGCGGTTGCGGAACAGCCGCGGCGGGATCATCGGCTCGGCGGCCCGGGTCTCGACCCGGATCGCCAGCGCGCCGAGGACCAGCGCGCCGACGACCATCACGGCGCTCTGCCAGGAGGCCCAGGCGAACTGGTCGCCGGCGAGCGAGACCCAGATCAGCAGCACCGAGACGGCTGCGGTGATCAGGGTGGCGCCCCACCAGTCGATCACTGCCTTCCGCTTGACCACCGGCAGGTGCAGGGTCTTCTGGAGCACGATCAGCGCGAGGATGGCGAACGGCACGCCGACGTAGAAGCACCAGCGCCAGCCGAGCCAGGAGGTGTCGACGATCACGCCGCCGATCAGCGGGCCGCCGATGGTGCCGACGGCCATCACGGCGCCGAGGTAGCCGCTGTAGCGGCCACGTTCGCGGGGCGCGATCATCGTGGCCATGATCACCTGGGCCAGCGCGGTGAGGCCGCCGGCGCCGACGCCCTGGAGCACGCGGCAGGCGATCAGCTCACCGGTGCCCTGGGCGAGGCCGGCCAGCACCGAGCCCAGCACGTAGATCCCCAGGGCCAGCTGGACCAGGGTCTTCTTGCTGGTCAGGTCGGCCATCTTGCCCCAGATGGGGGTGGTCGCGGTGGTCGCGAGCAGGGCCGAGGTCACCACCCAGGTGTACGCGGACTGGCCGCCGTGCAGTTCGGTGATGATCCGCGGCAGCGCGTTCGAGATGACCGTGGAGGAGAGGATCGCGACGAACAGGCCCAGCAGCAGACCGGAGAGTGCTTCCAGGATCTGCCGGTGGGTCATCGTCACGGCGGTCGCCTGGGGAGGCGCTGTCGCCTGGCTCATCGTTTGTTGCCTCCGAGCGGAGTCGAGGTGGAACGGCGGCGAGCTGGTACGCGTGGGCCGCCTGAGAGTTGCCTGAAGCAACCGTATGCCTTGGTTGCCTGAAGCAACAACTTGCCGGACCGGCGCACTATTCCCGCATTCTGTGCGGCTACTGCCAGGAGTCCCTGGCACAGGGCCGCTACTGCCAGGAGTCGTTGAACCGGCCGAGCAGCCGGGCGAACTCCTCGACGTCCCGCTCCGGCCAGCCGTCCAGAGCGCGCAGAAACTCGCCCAGCCGGGCCGCGCGGGCCACGTCGAACCGGCGCTGCCCCTCCTCGGTCATGCTGATCTGCGCGGCCCGCCGATCGCTCGGATCGGGGTCGCGATGCACCAGACCGAGGACCTCCAGCGCGTTGATCTGCCGGCTCAGCGTCCCCTTGCCCACGCCCAGTCGCGCCGCCAACTCGGTCAACCGGATGGACCCGCTACGCCGCAACCAGAGCAGCAACCCGTAGGTGTTCGGCTCCAGGTTCGGGTGCACCTCCCGGGCGATCTCCCAGGAGACCGCCCGGCCACGGCGCAGCAGAGCGGTCAACTCGTGCTCGACCGCCCGGATCGGCTCCGGCAGGTGCTCGTCCACGGCGTAGAGACTACGGCGCGGCCGGCTCGCCGTCGCCGGAGAGTCGACGCCGCATCACCGGGCGTAGGTGCCCGTCCTTGGTGGTGCCCTCGATGACCACGTCGGCCCCGCGCCCGTGATGGGTCAGGGTGGCGACGGCGTTACCGAAGTACGGGCCGGCGAGCTTGTGCCAACGCACCCCCGGCCGGCGTACGCCCGCCGAACGGGCCAGCGCCCGGGTGGCCCCGGCCGGACCGGGCGACCAGCCCAGTCGCATCAGCGGACGGATGCCCGCCGGCACCTGGTTGTGGATCGGCGAACAGGTGAGCTGGTGCACCGGAGTGACCACCGCCGGGTCCGCGAACCGGGCCCGCGCCACGTACGAGTGGTGCACGTCACCGGAGAGCACGCTGATCGACGCCGGCGGGGCGTACGCCGGGCCGGCCCCGATCCGCGCACCGGACTGCCGTGGCGTGCCGGTGCCGATGCGGGCGAACGTCTCCGCGAGCGCCTCGAAGGACCGCCGGAACGCCGCCCAGTGCTCCAAATCCAGGGCGCGGCGCAGCTTCTCCGCCCCGCGCGCCACCCACGGTCGGCGTGAGTCAGCCAGTTTCTCGTTCCACGCCTCGATGTGGTGGATGCCCTGCGGCAGCAGCCAGGGCAGCGAGGCGCCCACCACCAGGTGGTCGTAGACCCCGTGCGCCTGGTCGAGGAACCAGGCCCACTCGCCGGGCGGCAGCATCGCCCGGCTGTGGGGCTCGAGCACCCGACTGCACCGGTTGTCCAGCATGACCAGCCGGGTCCGGCCCAGGTCCAGTGCGTAGCTCCACTGGTACTGCACAGCACGCCAGCGCTCGGTGTCGTGCGCCAGGTCGGACTCCTGGTCGACCCGGTGGCCGAACTCGCGCAGCACGCTCGTGGCGTCCTCGGCGGCGGCGACCTTCGCGAAGACCGGATCGGCGACGATCTCGTCGGGGGAGAGGTTGCCCAGGTGCTGGTAGACCCAGTACGAGGCGAGCCCACTGCCGATCCGCTCCTGCCACCACGGCTGCTCACGCACCTCGGCTCGCCACGCCGCCGAGGTGTTCCAGTCGTCGATGATCTCGTGATCGTCGAAGATCATCACGCTGGGCACGGTGGAGAGCAGCCAGCGGATCTCCGGATCACGCCAGGACTCCAGGTAGAGCTTGGTGTACTCGTCGAAGCTCACCACCTGGTCGGCCGGAGCGCCCTTCGGCCGCCGCCGCCGTCGACGCAGCAGCCGGCGAACGGTGGGCGAGGTGACGTCGGCGTAGACCTGGTCACCGAGCAGCACCAGCAGGTCGGGCAGCGGATGGGACTCCGGGTCGGCCATCAACCGTCGGGCGTACGCGTCCAGCGCGTCCGGCGGCAACTTGCGGGTGGTGGCGTGCTGGGTGGTCTCCCGGCACGAGCCGAAGATCAGGTTGACCGGCTGGTCCCGATCGTCGGCGGCCCGGGTGCGGATCACGCTCGGCGGGAACCCGCTGCTCGGCACCGGCCAGACGACCTCGTCGTCGACCAGCACCTCGTAGGTGCTCTCGCTGTCCGGGGCGAGGCCCTCCACCACCACGAGGGCGTAGTGGTGGTCGTACGCCGAGAAGGTGGGAGCGGTGCCGGTGGCGCCGCCGGCGGTGCGGACGGTGACCACGGCGGGCGCCGCCGTCTCCACCCAGATCGTCGCCCGGGTGTCCACCACTCGCCGCAGAAGTGGGCCGATGAGGAGGTGTGCGGCGGGCATGCGGCCGAGCCTACCGCCGGTCTCCGGCACCGTCGGGGTGCGGTGACTGAGATGCCGAGCACCGCTCGGGGTGCGGTGGCGGAGATGCCGAGCACCGCTCGGGGTGCGGTGACTGAGATGCCGAGGCACCGCTCGGGGTGCGGTGGCTGGGACGCCGCTGCCCGCATCTGACAGGATTCCGGCATGGCCGAATATCTCGTCCTCGCTCTGGTCCTGCTCGGTGTGCTGATCGCCGGCACAGTCGGGCTGGTCGTGCCGCGATTGCGGCGACGGCCCGAGCCCCCGTTGCCACGCACGGAGGTCGACACCAGGGCTGAGGAGGATCTCGCCGGCCCGCCGGTCGAGGCACCGGAGTCCGATCTGTCCACCGGCGTCCTGGTCGAGCCGCCGCCGGTGCTCGAACCGCAGGTCGAGGTCCCCGAGCCGACCGCCGGGCGGTTGGTCCGGCTCCGCTCGCGGCTGTCCCGCTCACAGAGCGTGTTCGGCAAGGGCCTGCTCGGCCTGCTCGCCCGTGACCACCTCGACGAGGACGTCTGGGAGGAGATCGAGGACAGCCTGATCACCGCCGACGTCGGCGTCGACGCCACCCGCGACATCGTCGACCGGCTCCGCGAGCGCACCCGGGTGCTCGGCACCCGCTCGGCCTCCGAGCTGCGGGCACTGCTCGCCGCCGAGCTGGTCAACGCGCTCGACCCGAGCCTGGACCGCTCGTTGCGGACCGCCCCCAAGGACGGCGTGCCGGCGGTGGTCCTCGTCGTCGGCGTCAACGGCGCCGGCAAGACCACCACCTGCGGCAAGATCGCCCGGGTGCTGGTGGCCGACGGTCGCAGCGTGCTGCTCGGCGCGGCGGACACCTTCCGGGCCGCCGCCGCCGACCAACTGGAGACCTGGGGCTCGCGCGTCGGCGCGGAGACCGTCCGGGGGCCCGAGGCCGCCGACCCGGCCAGCGTCGCCTTCGACGCCGTCAAGCGCGGCATCGACACCGGCGTGGACACCGTGCTCATCGACACCGCCGGCCGCCTGCAGAACAAGGTCGGCCTGATGGACGAGCTGGGCAAGGTCAAGCGCGTGGTCGAGAAGCAGGGCCCGATCGACGAGACGCTGCTCATCCTGGACGCCACCACCGGGCAGAACGGTCTGGAGCAGGCCCGGGTCTTCACCGAGGTGGTGAACGTGACCGGTGTGGTGCTGACCAAGCTCGACGGCACCGCCAAGGGCGGCATCGTGATCGCCGTGCAGCGCAAGCTCGGCATCCCCGTGAAGCTGGTCGGCCTCGGCGAAGGCAGGGACGACCTGGCCCCGTTCGACCCGGCGCAGTTCGTCGACGCGTTGCTGGGGACCGAGGCCACCGGCCGGGACGCGTAGTCTCGGGTGACCACTGACGATCGCGCGTACGCGGGCTGGCGTGACCCCGGCCATGCCTCGCAGCGCCTCGGGAGACCGTACGTGACTTCGCAGGAGATCCCGCTGCACGGCGGCAACGTGAGCACAGTTGTTCGCGTGGGTGACACGGTCCGGCGCAACGCCGGGCCGTGGACCCCGTCCGTGCACGCGCTGCTGCGCCACCTGGAGTACGTGGGGTTCACCGGCGCCCCCCGGGCGCTCGGGATGGACGAGCGCAACCGTGAGGTGCTGTCGTACCTGGAGGGGGAGTGCGGAGAATATCCGCTCGCCCCGCACTGGGTGACCGACGAGGCTCTGGTCACCGTCGCCACCATGCTGCGGATGTTCCACGACGCGCAGTACGGCTTCACCCCTCCGCAGGCGGCGGTCTGGCGCTCGTTCGGGCCCCCACCACCGGACACCGAGGTGATCTGCCACCACGACGCCGCGCCGCACAACGTGATCTGGCGTCCGGACGGCACCCTCGGGCTGATCGACTTCGACCTCGCCTCACCCGGAGCGCGGATCTACGACGTGGCGTACGCGGCCTGGACCTGGGTGCCGATCTTCGCGGACCGCGACTCGATCACGCTGGGCTGGAAGCACCCGGACCGGCCCCGCCGCCTCCGCCTCTTCGCCGACGCGTACGGGCTGATCCCCCGGGACCGGCACCGGCTGATCCGGACCATCCGTAAACGGATCGTGGACCACGTCGAGGGGATCCGCCGGATGGCCGCCGCCGGTGAGCCGGCGTTCGTCCGGATCGTGCACAAGGGTCACCTGCGTCGACCGATGCGCGATCTGCGGCTGCTCGACTACGAGCGGCACACCCTGGAGAACGCCCTCCGCTGAGCGTCGGTCGGGCGATGCTCGGCCGGCGCGTCACGCGCACCGGTCGATGCCGTTGACCGGTCAGCCATCGACTGTCGCTGTCCGGTCGATCCACAGTCGTCCATGCTGATGACTGTGCGGAGTTCGTGACACGTCCGAAACAACCCGTCACGAAACGGAAACCCGCACGGGACCCAAAGTGAAACAGCCGGCCGCGAAGCTTCCGCGCAACCGGCCTACGGGCGACGCTGCCCCGGAAAGCCGCGAAGGAGGACTTCACCTTTAGGAGGCCAGCGTGCCTGAAGCACCGACGATCGACGGCGCCAATACCACGTGGCTGCTGGTTTCGACAGCGCTCGTGCTGCTCATGACCCCCGGACTGGCGCTGTTCTACGGCGGCCTCAACCGGGCCAAGGGCGTACTCAACATGATGATGATGAGCTTCTCGGCTATCGGGCTCATCTCTATTCTGTGGTGGTTCTACGGATTCAGCGTCGCCTTCGGGGCCGACGTGAACGGCTTCTGGGGCGACCCGGGCGCGTACCTCGGCACCAAGACCTTCCTCGCCGAAACCGACCTGTGGGGTGCCACGGCGGAGAACCCCAGCGGCATCGGGGTCCCGCTCTACGTGTTCATGGCGTTCCAGATGGTCTTCGCGGTGATCACCGTCGCGCTGATCAGCGGTGCCATCGCCGACCGGGCCAAGTTCGCCGGCTGGCTGCTGTTCGCCTTCGGCTGGGCCACCCTGGTCTACTTCCCGGTCGCCCACTGGGTGTGGGGCGGCGGCATCATCGGCGGCGACATCCACGCACTGGACTTCGCCGGTGGCACCGCTGTGCACATCAACGCCGGTGCGGCGGCCCTGGCCGTGGTCCTGGTTCTCGGTAAGCGGCTCGGTTGGCCGCGTGAGGGCATGAAGCCGCACAACATCCCGTTGGTCGCGCTCGGTGCTGGTCTGCTGTGGTTCGGCTGGTTCGGGTTCAACGCCGGCTCGGAGCTGACCGTCGACTCGGTCGCCGGCCTCGCCTTCATCAACACCCAGCTCGCCACGGCGGCGGCGGTGCTCGGCTGGATCGCTGTCGAGTGGGTCAAGGACCGTAAGCCGACCATGGTCGGTGCCTCGTCCGGCGCCGTCGCCGGTCTGGTCGCCATCACCCCGGCCTGCGGCTTCATCGCCCCGTGGGCGTCCGTCCTGCTCGGCATCGTCGCCGGTGTCGTGTGCGCGCTCGCCGTCAGCCTCAAGTACAAGCTCGGCTACGACGACTCGCTCGACGTGGTCGGCGTGCACTTCGTCGGTGGTTGGATCGGCTCGCTCTGGCTCGGTCTCTTCGCCACCAACTCGGTGAACGCCGCGATCACCGACGTGGTGGGTGCCTCCGACGGCCTCTTCTACGGCGGCGGCGCGACCCAGCTCGGGCGGCAGGCCCTCGCCGGCCTGATCGTCACCGTCTGGTCGTTCGGCATCGCCTGGGTGCTCGCCTTCGTCATCGAGAAGACGATCGGGTTCCGGGTGAAGGCCGAGGCCGAGGTCGAGGGCATCGACATCGCCGAGCACGCCGAGAGCAGCTACGACCTGTCCCCGGCCGGCGGCGGCACGGGCAGCGCGTTCGCTATGGCCGGCATCGGCACCCCCGGTGGCGGCGCGACGAGCGGTGCCAAGCCGGAGGCGGAGCCCGCCGAGCCGGTCAGCGAAAAGGTCGCCGGTTAACGTTCCTGGGATGGAGGGGTTGGACATGAAGCTGGTGACCGCAGTCATCAAGCCGTACCAACTGGACGCGGTGAAGGAGGCCCTGCACGCCCTCGGGGTGGCCGGGCTGACCGTCAGCGAGGTTCAGGGGTACGGGCGACAGAAGGGGCACACCGAGGTCTACCGGGGTGCCGAGTACACGGTCGAGTTCCTACCCAAGATCCGGGTCGAGGTGCTCACCGATGAGATCGACGTCGACAAGGTGGTCGATGCCATCGTCGGAGCGGCCCGCACGGGCAAGATCGGTGACGGCAAGGTCTGGGTCACCGGTGTCGAAGAGGTCGTCCGGGTACGTACCGGCGAACGCGGCCTCGACGCACTCTGACCGCGGCCACTGAGATGACCTCGTTGATCAAGAAGAACGCGTCAGGACCCGCCGACGACGGTGACGCGAACCTCTTGATCAACGAGGTCGTCGGCGTTCCCGGGGGGATCGGGGAAGCGGCCCGGCGGGGGCGGGCCGCGGCGTACGACTCGTTCCTGCGGGGGCTGCTGCCGGCACGGGACGGGGTGGCGCTGCTGGCCGTCGGGGGTCTGGGTCGGCGGCAGTGTGCCCCGTACAGCGACCTCGACCTGGTGCTGGTGCACGCCGGGGTGCCCGGCACTGACGAGTTGGCCGCCTCGGTCTGGTACCCGATCTGGGACGCGGGCCTGCGGCTCGACCATTCCGTCCGCACCGTCGCCGAGGCGCTCTCGGTGGCCCAGGACGACGTCAAGGTCGCCCTCGGGCTGCTCGACGCCCGACTGGTAGTGGGGGACCAGGCGCTGGCCGACGCGTTGATCCGCACCGCCGCCGACCACTGGCGACGTACCGCCGTCCGGCACCTGCACGGCCTGCGGGAGGTCACCGAAGCCCGTTGGCAGGCCCATGGTGAGCTGGCGTTCCTGCTGGAGGGCGACCTCAAGGAGGCCGCCGGTGGTCTGCGTGACGTGGGGCTGCTGCGGGCGATCTCCGCGGCCGGCATCACCGACGCGCTGCGCCCCGCCGTACGCGCCGCCCACCTGCGCCTGTTGGACACCCGCGACGCCCTGCACCAGCAGGTCGGCCGACGCGTCGACCGGCTGGTCGCCCAGGAACGCGACGGTGTGGCCGCGCTACTCGCGTTGGACGACGGCGACGCTCTCCTGCGGCGGGTCGCCGGCGACGCGCGCACGGTCAGCCACGCCCTGGACGACGCCTTCCGGGCCGCCGACCGGCTGCGCTCCGGTCGTTCCCGGGGCGGGAACGGCCGCCCGGCCCGCCGCCCGGTCGCCCGCGACGTGGTCGAACACGACGGCGAGCTGGTGCTCGCCCGTACAGCGATCGGGGCACGCCCCGACCCGAGCCTCTCGCTGCGGGTGGCTGCCGCGTCGGCCACGACCCGAATCCCCATCGCGCGGGCCACCTGTGAGTGGCTGGCGGCGTACTGCCCGCCCCTGCCCGCCCCCTGGCCGGCCGAGGCCCGGGCCGCGCTGATCACCCTGCTCGGCGCCGGTCCCGGCCTGGTGCCGGCCTGGGAAACCTGCGACCGGTACGGGCTGGTCGACGGCTGGCTGCCCGAGTGGACCCGGTTGCGCAGCCTGCCCCAGCACAACCCGGTGCACCGCTTCACCCTCGACCGGCACCTCGTGCAGACCGCGTACGAGGCCAGCAGGCACGCCCGCGAGGTGGAGCGCCCCGACCTGCTGCTCCTCGGCGCGCTCCTGCACGACATCGGCAAGGGACTCCCCGGTGACCACAGCACTGTGGGTGTGCCGGTTGCCCAGGCGGTGGCCACCACTGTCGGTCTGCCCGCCCCGGAGGTCGAGCTGATCGGCAAGCTGGTCCGGCTGCACCTGCTGCTGCCCGACGTGGCCACCCGCCGGGACCTGTCCGACCCGGTCACCATCGCCTCGGTGGCCGAGGCGGTCGGTGACACCGGCACCCTCGACGTGCTGCACGCGTTGGTCCGCGCCGACGCGGCGGCGACCGGGCCGGCGGCCTGGTCCGACTGGAAGGGCCGACTCGTCGCCGAGTTGGTCGCCCGTGTTCGCACCGCGCTGGACACCGGCGTACTCCCCGAGCCACCCGCCCCGGACCCGGAGCTGCTGGCCGGGCCCCTGCCGGTCGTCCACCTGACCGGCGACCGGGTGTCGGTCGCGGCGGCCGACCGGCGGGGTCTGCTCGCCACGGTGGCCGGCTGCCTGGCGCTGCACCGGCTGGAGGTGATCTCCGCGGACGCCTCCGCCGTCGACGGCCGAGCCCTGGTCGAGTGCCGGGTACAGCCCCGCTACGGCCTCCCGCCGGACCCGGTGCCCCTCCGCGCCGACCTGCGCCGGGCGGTAGCCGGCGACGTGTCGGTCACCCAACGGCTGCGCGGCCGTGCGCTCGCCAGCCGCGGCGGCGGCGCCGCGCCACGAGTGGTCTGGCACCGCGAGGCGGCCACCGACGCCGTACTGCTGGAACTGCGCGCCGCCGACGCCGCCGGGTTGCTCTACCGGGTCGCCTGTGCGCTCGACGAGGCCGGCGCCCTGGTTCGCGCGGCCCGCATCTCCACCCTCGGCGCCGACGTGGTCGACGCCTTCTACCTGGTCGGAGGTTGGCCGGACGACGCCACCCGGGCCCGCCTGGAGGCCGCAGTCCTCGCCGCCGTCTGACGCTCGGCTGCTCGGCTGCTCGGCTGCTCGGCTGCTCGGCCGTTGGCCGCTCATGCCAGCCCGGTTACTCCCACGAGCGTGATGCCTCACAGTCATCTTGATGCCTCGCAGTCATCACGCTCGTGAGGGTGTCCGACGCCAGCGCGGTGCGATCGGGAGTTGTGTCCCTGTGGCGGGTACGTCCGGGGGCGTAGCGGCGGTGTCGCTCGTGGGCGCAGGTCGAGCGGCACCTGCGCGGGCAGAATGACGGCCATGCGACGAGGCGGGCAGTGGCGGTGGCAGGGGGTGGCGGCGGATGCCGCGCTCGCCCTGGCGCTGCTCGCCTTCGGGTTGCTCGCCACCGGTCTGGCCGGGGACAACCAGCCGGGGTCGAGGCCGGTGGACACCGCCTGTCGAGTGCTGATCGCCGTCGCCGCGCTCGCCCTGCTGGTCCGGCGGCGTGCTCCGGTCGCCGCCCTCGCCGTGGTCACAGTGGCCACCTCGACGTACCTGCTGATCGGCTACCCGTACGGGCCGATCCTGGTCACGTTCCTGCTCGCGGTGTACACCGTGGCCGTGTGGCTGCCGGTGCGACCGGCGGCGCTCGCCACCGGCGGCGCGTTCGTCCTGTTGTTGGCGCACGTCTTCTTCGGCCGGGGGCCGGCGCCGGGTTGGACGGGAGTGCTGCCCGCGTCGGCCTGGGTGGTCGTACCGTTCGCGGTGGGGGTGGTGGTGCGGGTGAGCCGTGAGGCGACCGCGCGTACCCGTGCCGAAGAGGCCCGCAGCCGTGTTGAACAGGCGCGACGGCAGGCCGACGAGGAGCGGCTGCGCATCGCGCAGGAGGTGCACGACGTGGTGGGGCACGGGCTGGCCGCGATCAGCATGCAGGCGGAGATCGCCCTGCACCTGCTGCCGAAGCGGCCGGAGCAGGCGGAGGTGGCCCTGACCGCCATCAGCCGGACCAGCCGTGAGGCGCTGGACGAGCTGCGGGTCACCCTGGGCGCGGTGCGGCGGGGGGCCGAGCGCGAGCCGGTACCCGGCCTGGCCCGGCTCCCCGCGCTGCGCGACCGGCTCGCCGGGGCGGGGCTCGCCGTCGACGTGCGCGTGGTCGGTGACCCCCGGGAGGTGCCGGCCGCTGTCGACCTGGCCGCGTACCGGGTGGTGCAGGAGGCGTTGACCAACGTGCTGCGTCACGCGGGGGTGGCGAGCGCTGAGGTGACAGTGGGCTACCGCGCTGACGAGGTGACCGTCGAGGTCACCGACCGGGGGACGGGCCGCGCCGAAATCGCTCCGGCCGACGGTGAGGGCGGTCACGGTCTGGCCGGGATGCGCGAGCGGGTCGCCGCGCTGGGCGGTCGGTTGACCACCGGGCCGCGCGCCGGGGGCGGGTTCCGGGTGTACGCCGGGCTGCCCGTGGAGCCGCCGGCGTGATCCGGGTGCTGATCGCCGACGACCAGGACCTGGTCCGGCTCGGGCTGCGCGCGCTGGTGGAGAGCGAGGACGACCTGTCGCTGGCCGGCGAGGCGTCCGACGGGCTGCGGGCGGTCGAGTTGGCCCGTCGGGAACGGCCGGACGTGGTGCTGATGGACATCCGGATGCCCGGTATCGACGGCATCGAGGCGACCCGCCGTATCGTCGCCGACCCCGCTCTGACCGGTACGCGGGTGGTGGTGCTCACCACCTTCGAGCTGGACGAGTACGTCTTCGACGCGCTGCGCCACGGTGCCAGCGGGTTCCTCACCAAGGACACCAGACCGGCTGAGCTGCTGCGCGCGATCCGGCTCGTCGCCGAGGGGGAGGCGCTGCTGTCGCCGTCGGTGACCCGTCGGGTGGTGCGGGAGTTCGCCACCCGGCCGTCCCGGGTGCTTCGTCCGCACCCCCGACTGGAGACGCTCACCGATCGGGAGCGTCAGGTCGTCGGCCTGGTCGGTGAGGGCCTGAACAACGAGGAGATCGCCGCGCAGCTGGTGGTCAGCCCGGCGACCGCGCGAACCCACGTCAGCCGGGCGATGGGCAAGCTGGGAGCCCGGGATCGGGCCCAGCTCGTCGTGTTCGCGTACCAGTCGGGGTTGGTGTCGGGGTGAGGCCCGGGCCGGGCGACAGCGGCCCTACGGCCGGGCGGTTACCCTAGCGGTGGCCGGACTCCGCAGTGCCGGCCGCGTTGTGCCCGCCGGAACACTGACAAACGGGATGTTCGCGTGTTTGACACCTTGAGTGACCGCCTGTCCGGGATCTTCACCAAGCTCCGCGGCAAGGGGCGGCTCACCGACGCCGACATCGACGCCACCGCGCGCGAGATCCGCCTCGCGCTGCTGGAGGCGGACGTCGCGCTGCCGGTGGTCAAGGGCTTCATCGCGGCCGTCAAGGAGCGGGCGCGCAGCTCCGAGGTCGCCCAGGCGCTGAACCCGGCCCAGCAGATCATCAAGATCGTCAACGACGAGCTGATCGAGGTGCTCGGCGGCGAGGGGCGACGGCTCCAGTTCGCCAAGCAGCCGCCGACGGTGATCATGCTGGCCGGCCTCCAGGGTTCCGGTAAGACGACCCTCGCCGGCAAGCTGGCCCGCTGGCTCAAGGGCCAGGGGCACCAGCCGCTGCTCGTCGCCGCCGACCTCCAGCGCCCCAACGCCGTCGGGCAGCTCCAGGTGCTCGGTGGTCGGGCCGGTGTCGAGGTGTACGCCCCGGAGCCCGGCAACGGCACCGGTGACCCGGTGCAGGTGGCCCGCGCGTCGATCGAGCACGCGAAGCGCGCCGCCCGCGACATCGTCATCGTCGACACCGCCGGCCGCCTCGGCATCGACGCCGAGATGATGCAGCAGGCCGCCGACATCCGCGACGCCGTCTCGCCGGACGAGGTCATCTTCGTCATCGACGCGATGGTCGGTCAGGACGCCGTCCGCACCGCCGAGGCGTTCCGCGACGGCGTCGGCATCACCGGTGTGGTGCTCTCCAAGCTCGACGGCGACGCCCGCGGTGGTGCCGCGCTGTCGGTCCGCGAGGTCACCGGGCAGCCGATCCTGTTCGCCTCCACCGGTGAGAAGTTGGAGGACTTCGACGTCTTCCACCCCGACCGGATGGCCAGCCGCATCCTCGGCATGGGCGACGTCCTCACTCTGATCGAGCAGGCCGAGCAGGCCTTCGACTCCGATCAGAAGGAGAAGATGACCGCCAAGCTGATGGGCGGTGAGCAGTTCACCCTGGACGACTTCCTCGACCAGCTCATCGCGGTGCGGCGGATGGGCCCGATCGCCAACGTGCTGGCCATGATGCCCGGCATGGGGCAGATGAAGGACCAGCTCGCCGACCTGGACGACAGCCACTTCGACCGGGTCACCGCGATCATCCGGTCGATGACCCCGGGCGAGCGGACCAACCCGAAGATCATCAACGGTTCCCGCCGGGCGCGCATCGCCAACGGCTCCGGGGTCACCGTGATGGACGTCAACCAGCTGCTCAACCGCTTCGCCGACGCGCAGAAGATGATGAAGCAGATGGGCGGCATGATGGGTCTGCCCGGCGGTGGCCGCCGCAAGGCGACCAAGTCGCCGAAGAACAAGCGAAAAAACACGAAGGGCTCGCAGCGTTCGCGGGGTGCGGGGCAGAGTGGTGCCGGTCCGCGCATCGGTGCCGCAGGCTTCCCGGGTGGCATGCCGCAGCTCCCGCCGGGGATGGACCCGAACGACCTCGCCGGCGGCCAGGGCCTGCCGCCCGGCTTCAAGCTCCCGAAGATCGACTTCAACAAGCTCGGCAAGGGCGGCGACAACCACCCCCGCTGACCTTCGTGCCGGTCGGGGCGACCTGCTCGCCCCCGACGGGCAGTGATCGGGTAGGACTGTGCCATGGCTCTTCATGTGCGCGGCGTGCTGCTCCCCGACGACGAGGTACGGGATATCTGGCTGGTCGGCGACCGGGTGACCTTCACCCCGGTGCCGGGCGCGGAGACCGTCGTCGACGGCGGTTTCGTGCTGCCGGGGCTGGTCGACGCGCACTGCCACATCGGCATCGCCCGAGGTGGCGCCCCGATCACGTCGCTCGACCAGGCCCGCGAGTTGGCCCACGTCGACCGGGACGCCGGGGTGTTGGCGATCCGCGACGCGGGCTCGCCGTACCCGTACCCCGAACTGGACGACGAGCCGGACCTGCCGCGACTGGCCCGCGCGGGCCAGCATGTCGCCCCGCCGAAGCGCTACCTGCGCGACATCGGTGTGGAGGTCGACGCGACCGAGGTGGCCGCCACCGTCGCCGCGCAGGCGCGGGCCGGTAACGGCTGGGTCAAACTGGTCGGCGACTGGATCGACCGGGGCGTCGGTGACCTGGCGCCGGCCTGGGACGCGGACACCCTCACCGCCGCCGTGCGGGCGGCGCACGACGCCGGGGTACGCGCCGCGGTGCACACCTTCTCCGAAACGGCCGTCGAGATCATGGTGCGGGCCGGGGTGGACTCGGTGGAGCACGGCACCGGGCTCAGCCTCGACCTGATCGACGAGATGGCCCGCCAGGGCACCGCGCTGGTCCCCACAATGATCAACATCGCCACCTTCGGGGGCATCGCCGAGCAGGCGCGGGGCAGGTTCCCCGGGTACGCCGACCACATGCTCGCGCTGCGCGACGGCTTCCCCGAGGTGGTGCGTGCCGCGCACGAGGCCGGGGTGCCGATCTACGTGGGCACCGACGCCGGTGGCGGCATCGATCACGGGCTGGCCGCCGAGGAGATGCTGCTGCTGCACGAACGGGCCGGCATGGCACCCATCGACGTACTCGCCGCCGCCTCCTGGGGCGCCCGCGCCTGGCTCGGCTTCCCCGGCCTGGTCGACGGCGGCCTCGCCGACCTGACCGTCTACCCCGAAGACCCCCGCAGCGACCTGCGCGTCGTCCGCGCCCCGTCCCGCACGATCCTCCGCGGCCGCGTCATCCGCTGACCCCCGCGCCGCCCCATCAGCGCCGTGCCGCGTTGCGCCACCCCGGGCTGTTCCGCGTCGTGTGCGGCGTGCGGCGTGCGCCAGCGGCCGGGTGCGCGGGGGTGCGGGTCAGGGGGTTGGGCGGGCGGCGGCGCTGAAGAGGTGTACGGCAAGGTCGGCGAGGGCCGTGGCGGTCTGCTCGATCGGTTCGCGGGCAAGAACGATGTGGCTGACCACCAGGCGGACGATGGTGTCGGCGGCGAAGGCCAGCGCGGCCTGGTCCGCCCCCGGTAGGTGGTCGCCGGCCCAGTCGATCAGCGCGCCGGACGCCTCGGTGAGCACCACCTCGGCCCGGGTGGTGAGGTATGGCAGCAGCTCGTCCGAGCCGCCTCGGGCGCTGGTCAGGATGGCCTTGACCAGGGGGTTTGCCGCTGCCGTGGTGAGGGTGTGCGCGATGGCCGCGTACGCGCCGGCCCGTACGTCGGTGCCGTGGGCGAGCAGAGCGGCCCGGACAGCGCCGACGAACCGGTCCACCTCGGCGTGGGCGAGCGCCTCGGCCAGCCCCGCCTTGCTGCCGAACTCGTTGTAGACGGTCTGCCGGCTCACCCCGGCGGCGTTCGCGACGGCGCCCATCCGGACGCCGTCCCATCCGGTCGCGACGGTCAGCGCGCGCGCGGCGTCGACGATGCCGGTCCGTACCGGGGTGGGGCCCCTCTGCTCAATCATGGTGGTCGAAGTGTAGGACGGCGTGCCGGCCGGACCGGTCGGCGATCGGGCTGGTCGACTGCCGATGCCGCGCCCGAGCGCACCGCCCTGACGAGCGGCGCATAGGATGTGCGGTCATGGCACGCGTGCTCACTCCCCGTGCGGAGGATTTCCCCCGCTGGTACCAGGACCTGATCGCCAAGGCGAAGCTGGCCGACAACGGCCCGGTTCGCGGCACCATGGTCATCCGACCGGCCGGCTACGCCATCTGGGAGCGTATGCAGGCTGAGATGGACGCTCGGATCAAGGCGGCGGGTGCGGAGAACGCGTACTTCCCGTTGTTCATCCCCGAGAGCTACCTCAAGCGCGAGGCGCAGCACGTCGAGGGCTTCTCGCCCGAGCTGGCGGTCGTCACCCACGGTGGTGGCAAGCCCCTGGCCGAGCCGGTGGTGGTGCGTCCGACCAGCGAGACGGTCATCGGCGAGTTCATGGCCAAGTGGATCGACTCGTACCGGGACCTGCCGCTGCTGCTCAACCAGTGGGCGAACGTGGTCCGGTGGGAGCTCCGTCCGCGGATCTTCCTGCGTACCAGCGAGTTCCTCTGGCAGGAGGGGCACACCGCGCACGCCACCCGTGAGGACGCCCGGGCGTACGCGCGGCGGATCCTGCACGAGGCGTACGAGGACCTGATGGTCAACGTGATCGGCATTCCGGTCGTGGTCGGCCTGAAGACGACGCGCGAGCGCTTCGCCGGGGCGACGGCCACGTACACCTGCGAAGGCATGATGGGCGACGGCAAGGCGTTGCAGCTGGGCACCAGCCACGAGCTGGGCCAGAACTTCGCCAAGGCGTTCGACATCAGCTACTCGTCGAAGGAGGGCGGCCGGGAGCACGCCTGGACCACCTCCTGGGGCACGTCCACCCGCATGCTCGGTGGCCTGATCATGGCGCACGGCGACGACAACGGCCTGCGCGTGCCGCCGCGGCTCGCGCCGATCCAGGCGTACGTCATGATCGTCAAGGACGGCGACGGCGTCGGCGAGGCGGCGGCCAAGCTGCGCGACGGCCTGCGCGACGCCGGTGTCCGGGTCGCGCTCGACGACCGGACCGACACCCCGTTCGGCCGCCGGGCCGTCGACGCCGAACTGCGTGGCTATCCGGTACGCGTCGAGGTCGGCCCCCGTGACCTGGCCGTGGGCAACGCGACGGTGGTGCGTCGCACCGACGGCTCGAAGACCCCGACGCCGGTGGCGGACGTGGTCACCGCGGTGCTGGCCGCGCTGGAGACCGACCAGCAGGTGCTGCACGACCAGGCGCTGGCCAACCGCGAGTCGCGCACTGTGGAGGTGGCCACCCTCGCCGAGGCGATCGAGGCCGCCGCGAACGGCTGGGCTCGGGTGCCGTGGTCGGCGGTCGGCGTGGCCGGTGAGGCGGAGGCGAACGGTCAGGGCGTCACTGTGCGCTGCCTGCTGCGCGCCGACGGTTCGGTACCGGACTCGGAGGACGAGCCCGACCTGGTCGCGATCCTCGCCCGCGCTTACTGAGGTGCGGCCGGGCAACCCTGTCGACCGGTTCGAGCCGGGCCGGCTGATCATGCACCGGAACGTGCGGCACGGCCGGATCGGGTGGGTCCGGCCGGCCCGCGTGGTCAGCGACGACGACCGGGGGTTGCTGATCTGGATCGCCCGGGACTCGCCGGTGGCCCACGAGGTGACCGAGGCCGGGCTGGGGATGCGGGCGATGCCGTTCGCCGAGTGGATCTCGTCGACGTACCGGTTGGCCGAGGGGCGTTGGAACGGTCCTCCGCTGCTGAAGTTCCTGCCCACGGGGGCGGCGCACTCCGTCTGGTGGTTCTCCGACGCCCAGGGCCGGTTCGCCCACTGGTACGTCAACCTGGAGGAGCCCGGTGTCCGCTGGGACGACGGCCTGGTGGCCGGCGTCGACGTGGTGGACCAGGACCTGGACGTGGTGGTGTGGCCGGACCGCGGCTGGGAGTGGAAGGACGAGGACGAGTTCGTCGAGCGGCTCGCCTTCGGCGCCGACTACTGGGTGACGGACGAGAAGGCGGTCCGCGCGGAGGGGGAGCGGGTGATCGCGCTCGCCGAGGCCGGGAAGTTCCCGTTCGACGGCACCTGGTGTGACTTCGCACCCCCGTCGGAGTGGGGCGTACCGGACAAACTGCCACCGGGATGGGATCGTCCGCCGGTGCGCTGAGCGGTGTGCCAGGTCACCGACAACGCGGTGTACGGGTCCGATGCGGGAGATCGGCATCGGATCTGGCAGAATAGGTCGCTGGTATCCGGCGCGCGTCCGGCGCCCTCTAACCCGGGCACGTCGCTAGTCCACCGAGTAGTCTCCGGCCCAACCCCACGGGTCCGGTCGGCGCTCACCCATGCACACCGCCCGCACGGGCCGGTGAGATCGCAACAGGAGCGTAACAACTGTGGCCGTAAAGATCCGGCTCCTGCGGATGGGCAAGATCCGCCACCCGCAGTACCGCATCGTCATCGCCGACTCGCGCACCAAGCGTGACGGTCGGGCGATCGAGTTCGTCGGGGTGTACCAGCCCAAGGAAGACCCCTCGATCATCGAGGTCAAGTCGGAGCGGGTCCAGTACTGGCTGTCCGTCGGCGCTCAGCCGAGCGAGGCGGTGCAGCGGCTGCTGGAGCTGACCGGTGACTGGCAGAAGTACAAGGGCCTGCCGGCCCCGCCGCCGCTCCTGGTCGCCCCCGAGCGGGCCGACCGCAAGGCGGCGTACGAGGTTGAGGCGAAGGCCGCCGCCGGGCTCGCCCCGGAGACCCCGGCCAAGCCCGCCAAGAAGGCCGCCAAGGCTGCCGAGGCTCCGAAGACCGAGGCTCCGAAGACCGAGGCTCCGGCTGAGGCTCCGACGGCTGAGGCTCCGAAGACCGAGGCTCCGGCCGAGGCTCCGGCCGCTGCCGACGCCGGTGAGCAGGCCTGACATGCCACTGCGTCCGGCGTTGGAGCACCTGGTCAAGGGCATCGTCGACCACCCGGACGACGTCCGGGTGCGGCTGGTCGATTCCCGTCGGGGCAAGCGGCTCGAAGTCCGCGTGCACCCCGAGGACCTCGGCACTGTGATCGGGCGGTCCGGCCGGACCGCCAAGGCGCTGCGCCAGGTGATCGGCTCCATCGGCGGGCGCGGGGTTCGCGTCGACATCGTCGACTCGTACTGATGCAGCTCGTCATCGGCAGGATCGGCAAGCCGCACGGTGTCCGCGGTGAGGTCACCGTGGAAGTGCGGACCGACGAGCCCGAGGCACGGTTCGCCCCTGGCACAGTGCTGCGCACTGAGCCGGGGGCGACACCCCCTCCAACCAGCGATGAGCCCGGGGTGCCGTTCCAGGTTCCCGCGGAGCTGACCATCGAGGAAGCCCGCTTCCACCAGGGTCGGGTGCTGATCGCGTTCGAGGGCTTCCTGGACCGCGACACTGCCGAGGCGCTGCGTGGGACGCTGCTCGTGGTGGACAGCGCCGACGTGACCCCACCGGACGACCCGGAGGAGTTCCACGACCACCAGTTGGTCGGGTTGGCCGTGGTGACCCCGGCCGGCGAACGCCTGGGCGAGGTCGTCCGCATCGACCACGCACCCTCGTCCGACCTGCTGGTGCTGCGGCGCCCCGAGGGGCGCACCGCGTTGATCCCGTTCGTCCGGGCGATCGTTCCGGAGGTCGACCTGGCCGGCGGACGTGTGATCGTCGATCCGCCAGCCGGACTGCTCGACCTTTAGGACCAGCCCGCATGCGCGTCGACGTCGTGTCGATCTTTCCGGAGTACTTCGCCCCGCTGGACCTGTCGCTGATCGGACGGGCGCGGGCCAACGGCGTACTCCAGCTCGCCGTGCACGACCTACGGACCTGGACCCACGACGTGCACCGCACTGTCGACGACACCCCCTACGGCGGCGGGCCGGGGATGGTGATGCGCCCGGAGCCGTGGGGTGAGGCTCTGGACGCCCTCGCGCCGGTCGACGCCCCGCCGCCCCGGCTGCTGGTGCCGTCGCCCGCCGGTGCCTCGTTCACCCAGGCCATGGCGTACGGGTTGGCGGCCGAGTCGCATCTGCTCTTCGCCTGCGGCCGCTACGAGGGGATCGACCAGCGGGTCCTGGCGCACGCCGCCACCCGGATGCCGGTCACCGAGGTGTCGCTCGGTGACTACGTGCTCTTCGGCGGCGAGGTAGCGGTCCTGGTGATGCTGGAGGCGGTCACCCGGCTGCTGCCGGGGGTGCTGGGCAACGCGGGCTCGTTGGACGAGGAGTCGCACGCGCACGGGCTGCTGGAGGCGCCGATCTACACCAAGCCGTCGAGTTGGCGTGGGCACGACGTGCCGGAGGTGCTCCGCTCCGGTGACCACGGCAAGATCGCTCGCTGGCGGCGCGAGGAGGGTCTGCTGCGTACCGCAGCCCGCCGTCCGGACCTGCTGGCGGCGCTGCCCGCCGATCGGCTCGACAAACGGGACATCGCGGCCCTGGACCAGGCCGGATTTCATCCTCCACCGGGGGATGTGGCAAAGTAGGGGGGTTGCCGCATCCGTCCGCTCCCGCAGACGGCTGCGAGGATTCCCGACCGGGGTCGGTCCGCCGATCACCACCCGGGAATCAGAATCACCCACCCGCGCACCGAGTGACGGTGCGCCGTGAGCCTTACGAGGACACAGCGATGAATATCCTGGACGCCCTTGACGCCCAGTCGAAGCGGACCGACCTTCCCGACTTCCGGGCCGGTGACACCGTCAAGGTGCACGCCCGCGTTGTCGAGGGCGCCCGGTCCCGTGTCCAGATCTTCCAGGGCGTCGTGATCCGCCGCCAGGGTGACGGTCTGCGCGAGACCTTCTCGGTCCGCAAGGTCAGCTTCGGTGTCGGCGTCGAGCGGACCTACCCGATCAACGGCCCGGGCATCGACCGGATCGAGATCGTGACCCGCGGTGCCGTGCGTCGCGCCAAGCTCTACTACCTGCGTGAGCTGCGCGGCAAGAAGGCCAAGATCAAGGAGAAGCGGGCGAAGCTGCCCAGCTGACTTCCCGCTCGCCACGCCGCCCGAGCTGCGCGTATGCCGTACCGACCAGAGCGCACTACCCTGGTCGGTACGGGCGCAGCGAGGCGGCGGCCCCGCCCACGTGGCGGGCAGTTGTCCACTACCGCCCGTGGAGCCTCGACGAGGCTCCCGGGCGGTGGTGTTTCTGCGGACCGGGGAGTGGCGTGGTGCAGACGCTTGACGAGGACGGCACCGTCGATCCGTGGCGCCGACGGGCTCGCCGCACCCGCCGGCAGATGCCTCTCTGGCAGGAGTTGCCGCTGCTGCTGGTGGTCGCGTTCTGCCTCGCGGTGCTGATCCGCACCTTCCTGCTCCAGGCGTTCTTCATCCCGTCCGGCTCGATGGAGGACACCCTCCTCGTCGGTGACCGGGTGCTGGTCAACAAGGTCGTCTACGACGTTCGTGACCCGCTGCGCGGCGAGGTGGTGGTCTTCCGGGGCACCGACCGCTGGGCGCCGCAGGTCGACGATCAGCCGAAGCCCGGTGTCGCCGGCCGGCTCACCCGGACCGTCGGCGATCTGGTCGGGGTGAGCCGCCCCGGTGAGAAGGACTTCATCAAGCGGGTGATCGGTCTCCCCGGTGACCGGGTCACGTGCTGCGACAGCCAGGGGCGGGTGACCGTCAACGGCACGCCGCTCAACGAGCCGTACGTCCTGCGGGACTCCCCACTGGACCTGCCGCCCAACCCGGCGGAGTGTCGCTCCCGGCGCTTCGACGAGATCGTCGTGCCGCCCGGTCAGATCTTCGTGATGGGCGACCACCGCGAGGTCTCCCAGGACGCGCGTTGCCAGGGGCCGGTGCCGATCGAGAACGTGGTCGGCCGGGCCTTCATGGTGGTCTGGCCCTCGTCGCGGTGGAGTGCTCTGTCGGTGCCGCCGACGTTCGAGGACGTGTCCGGGTCGGCCACGGCGTCCCCCGTTGCGCCTCCGGTGCGACCGACTCCGCAGGGCGGTGTGCTGCTGATGCTTCCGTTGGCAGCCGCGCTACGCGGTTCCCGCGCGTTCCGGACGGTGCCGTCCAGCCGGGCAACGTAGGCTCCTTGGCGTGATTGACGAGCAGACCGACAAGCCGCGCAGCTCCTTCTGGAAGGAGCTGCCGATCCTGCTGGGTGTGGCGATCCTGGTCGCGGTGCTGGTCCGCGCCTTCGTGCTGCAGACCTTCTTCATCCCCTCCCCGTCCATGGAAAACACCCTCAAGATCGATGACCGGGTGCTGGTCAACAAGCTGGTCTACGACTTCCGGTCACCGCACCGCGGCGAGGTGATCGTGTTCAAGGCTCCGACCGCGTGGAGCGGCAACCCCGACGGCGAGGACTTCATCAAGCGGGTGATCGGCATCCCCGGCGACCACGTGGTCTGCTGCGACCCCGAGGAACGGTTGATGATCAACGGCAAGTCGCTGGACGAGCCGTACATCTTCTCCCTGGACGGGATTCGCGACAAGCCCGCGGACCAGGAGTTCGACATCACCGTGCCGGAGGGCCGGCTGTGGGTGATGGGCGACCACCGGTCGGCCTCCGGCGACTCACTGGAGCACTGGCAGCAGTCCCAGCAGAACATCACCGAGGCGACGATCCCCGAGGACGACGTGGTCGGGCGGGCGTTCACCGTCTTCTGGCCGGTCAACCGGGCCACCTGGCTGACGGTGCCCGACGGGTTCGACGGCATTCCCAAGCCGTAGGCCGACGGGGCGTGGGCGATCCGTCCTCGGTCTGGCAGGCTGGTGCGGTGACCGTCTACACCCCTCGACGCGCGGCCCGCGTGCTGCTCGTCGACGCGGCCGGCCGGGTCCTGCTGTTCGAGGGCTTCGACCCGGCCCGACCCGGGCACCGATACTGGTTCACTCCCGGCGGCGGGCTCGATCCGTCGGAGTCCCCGGCGGCGGGCGCGGCCCGGGAGTTGGCCGAGGAGACCGGCCTGCGGCTCGACCCGGCCGATTTGGGTGAGCCGGTCTGGTCCGACGCGACCGAGTTCTCCTTCGACGGCATCTGGTACCGCCAGGAGCAGGATTTCTTCCTCTTCCGGGTCAATTCCTGGCGGGTGGACACCACGGGCTTCAACGACATCGAGCGACGCAGCATCGCCGACCACCGCTGGTGGGTTCCGGACGAGTTGGCGGCCAGTGGTGACCGGTTCTACCCGCCCGAACTACCCGCCCTGCTGACCCGGCTGGGGCAGTCGACCACCGCCGACCAGCACGAGGCGTCGTGCTGACCCCGCCGCGCACAGTGGTGCGCCGCGAGGCCGGCCTGTACGCCCTGGAGCGGGCGTTGCAGCGCCGTGGCTTCCGGCACGTCGCCGGCGCCGACGAGGCGGGCCGGGGGGCCTGCGCCGGTCCGCTGGTCGCCGCCGCGGCGGTGCTGCCCGAGGGGCGGCGCGGCGAGATCGAGGGGCTGGCCGACTCGAAGCTGCTCACCCCGGCCAGCCGGGAACGGGTGTACGCGGAGATCGTGGACCGGGCGCTCGCGTACGCCGTGGTGGTCATTCCGGCCGAGGAGGTCGACGCCCGGGGTCTGCACGTGTGCAACCTGGCCGCGATGCGCCGGGCGCTCGCCTCGCTCACCATCCGCCCGGAGTACGTGCTGACCGACGGCTTCGGCGTGGACGGCCTGGGTGTGCCCGGGCTGGCGGTGTGGAAGGGCGACCGGGTGGCGGCGTGCGTGGCGGCGGCCAGTGTGCTGGCCAAGGTCACCCGGGACCGGCTCATGGTGGAATTGGACGCGGTGTTCCCGGCGTACGGCTTCGCCGAGCACAAGGGCTACATCACCCCGGAGCACTCGGCGGCACTGCGGGAGCACGGGCCGTGCCGCGAGCACCGGTTCTCGTACGTCAATGTCGCCACGGTCTCCGGCCGCGACGGCCGGCCGCCGCGCGCTCGACGGCCTGGCGGCCACGGCCCGGATGAGCCGATGGAGCGCTCGTGGGCGTCAGGGGGTACCGTCGGCGTGGCGTTGGGCGAGCAGCCTCGGCCTCCGACGCCGGTGGGGGAAGATGTGGCCATGGAAGGCGGAGTGCGATGAGCGCGGAAGATCTCGAGAAGTACGAGACCGAGATGGAGCTGCAGCTCTACCGGGAGTACCGCGACATTGTCCGCCAGTTCTCCTACGTGGTGGAGACGGAGCGCCGGTTCTACCTGGCCAACCAGGTCGACCTGCACGTGCGAAACTCCGACGGCGAGGTCTACTTCGAGGTCGAGATGCACGACGCCTGGGTGTGGGACATGTACCGTCCTGCCCGCTTCGTAAAGAACGTCCGGGTGATGACCTTCAAGGACGTCAACGTCGAAGAGCTGGAGAAGCCCGACATCTCACTGCCCGCCGACTCCGGCTTCGGCGGCTGAGCGCACCCGGGCCGCCGGACCGCGCCACAGGCCCCCCACCCGTGGCCTGACACCCACCGCCGATCACTCGGCCGGCACCACGACCTCGACCCGCTGCACCATGTTGCTGGCGAAGCCGCCACGGTTCCACTGTTGCTCGACCGGCTGGGTCCGCCCGGACGCGTCGGTGGCCCGCGCGCCGAGCACGTACCGGCCGGGGGTGGCGACCCACTCGTACCGCCAGCGCCGCCAGGCGAAATCTCCCGCGTCCGGCGGGTCCAGCTCGGCCGGCGCCCAGCTCTCCCCACCGTCGGTGGTCACCTCCACGGCGACCACCGGGGCGTGCCCCGACCAGGCCCGGCCATCCAGCGTGCACGGGCCCTGTCGCAGCACCCGGCGGCGGGACATGAAGTCGGGGAAGCCGGGCGGACGGACCAGCGCGCGCGGCTCGATCCGCGTCACCGGCACGCCCGGGTCGTCGGCGTCGCGGCGCACCCGGTAGGCCACCGCGTTCTGGTACCCCTCGAACGGCTCGGTCCGCAGCTCGATGGAGTGGACCCACTTCACGTGCGCCATGCCGTACCAACCCGGCACGATCAGCCGCAGCGGCGCGCCGTGCTGCGGCAGCAGGGGGACGCCGTTCATCTCGTACGCCAGCAGCACCTCCTCGCGCAGCGCGTCGGCGACCGGAAGCGCCCGCTGGTAGTCCTGCTCGATCCCGCGCTCCACACCGTGATCGGCGCCGGTGAAGACGACGTCCACCGCATCCGGGTCGACGCCCGCCTCCCGCAGCAGCGGAGCGAGGGGGGTGCCGGTCCACTCCGCGTTGCCGACCGCCTCGACCAGCCAGGGCTGGCTGACCGGCCGGGGGTGCAGCAGGGCCCGCCCGTTGCCGGCGCACTCCAGTGTCACCTGCCGGGTGACCCGGGGCCGCTCGCGCAGGTCGGCGAGGGTGACCGCCAACGGCCGGTCCACCGCGCCGCCGATGGTCAACGTGTGCGTCGCCGGGTCGAGCTCCGGGATGTCGTAGTGGATCAGCAGGTAGTGCAGCCCGGCCGGGGTGACGTCGTAGCGCAGCGCCTCCAGCGGGATGCCGTGGTTGCGGGCCGCGAGCTGCAACTCCTCGGCGCTGATCGTCTCGTCCGGCCCCGCGAGCCGGGACGGGCCGCTCACGTCGGCCACCGTCGGCCCGGCGGTGGACGGCGTCCGGTCATCGAGAGTGGTCATGAGGGCCTCCCCGGTACAGACGGCGGGACCCGCCGTACGCGGCCCAGCCTAGGCCCTTCGGGGCGGCCCGGAAACGGCACCGGAGGTACGTCGGCGTGCGCGCGACGGGCCGTGGACAGCGGCGTGCCGTCCCGGCCATAGCAGATCATCGACGTTGTTGGGTGGTCATCCACAGCACCTCCGCTTGTCCACAGAAGCGTCGGCCGGGCCTGCGGACGACCCCGCGTCGGCCGGAGGCTGCCGTCATGCGACAGCCATCCGTCCGTTCGATCCGCCGCACGGTGCTGCTCTGCGCCGCGCTTCCGCTCGCACTGACAGTGCAGCTCTGCGGGCTGGCGGTGCTGGTCGCGGCGGTGCCCGGCCAACCACCGACACCGACCGTGCCGGTCGCGGCCCTGGCGGAGCCGGTCGCCGCCCCAGCTCCCACCGGGCGGTTCCGCTGGCCGCTCGACGGGCCGCCCCGCCCGGTGCGCCGGTTCGACCCGCCGCCGCGACCGTGGCTGCCCGGCCACCGCGGCGTCGACCTGGCCGCACCGGCCGGAGCGGTGGTCCGCAGCGCCGGGCCGGGCACCGTGCTCTTCGCCGGCCCGGTGGCGGGTCGACCGGTGGTCACCGTGGGGCACGCCGACGGGCTGCGGACCACCCACGAGCCGGTCCAACCCGCCGTACGCCCCGGCCAGCCGGTCACCGCCGGCGCGCCGCTGGGCGAGCTGCTGCCCGGGCATCCGGGGTGCCCGGCCGAGGCGTGCCTGCACTGGGGCCTGCGCCGGGGCGAGGAGTATCTCGACCCGCTGGCCCTGCTCGGCCTCGGCCCGGTGCGCCTGCTCCCGGTCGGTCCGGTCCCGGTGACAGCCCCCGGCCGTCCGGTCAGCGCTGGGCGAGCAGTGCCGGCAGCCGCGCGGCCAGCCGTTCGTACTCGTCGGCGGCGTTGTAGACCTGGCCGGTGAGCCGCAGCCACCCCCGGCCGCTCCAACTCATCACCGCCACCTCCGCGGCGAGCCGCTCACCGATCCGCGCCTGCAACGCCCGCGCCGCGTCGATCGTGGTGCCCGTACCGGCCGGCAGCGGAATGAGGCGCAGCGCCACCCCCGGCCCGCCGGGGTCGGGCAGATCGGCGGGGGCCACCCCCAGGGCGTCCCCCACCACCCGCTGGCCGTACGCGGCGAGCGCGGCGTTGTGCGCCCGCACCCGGTCGACGCCGAGACTGCGCATCGTGAACAGACCCGCCGGAGCCGCCAGCCAGGATGTGTAGTCGAGCGTCGCCTGCCACTCGAGCCGGGCCGGGAAACCCGACTCCTGCTCCCAGGACACCACCAGCGGCTCGATCCGGTCCCGCCACTGCGGTGCCACCGCCAGCAGGGCGGTTCCGCGCGGGGCGTACGCCCACTTGTGCAGGTTGCCCACCCAGAAGTCCGCTCCGATGCCGGCCACCGGGGTGGGGAGCATGCCCGGGGCGTGCGCGGCGTCCACCAGGACCGGCACGCCGTGTTCCCGGGCCACCCCGACGATGGCGGCGGTCGGAAAGAGCTTGGCGGTGGCCGAGGTGAGCTGGTCGACGACGAGCAGCCGGGTCCGCCCGGGGCGCAGGCCGGCGCGGACGCTCTGCACGATCTGCTCGTCGGTGGCGGCCCGGGCGATCGGCAGAACGCGGCTGACCGCGCCGGTGCGGCGGCACTCGCGCTGGATGGCCAGGCTCACCGCCCCGTACCCGTGGTCGGTGCTCAGCACCTCGTCGCCGGGCTTGAGACCAACCGACTGGAGCACCACGGCGACGCCGGTGGTGGTGTTGCCCACCAGGGCGCTGCCGTCCGGGTCGGCGCCCAGGAACCCGGCGAGGTGCCGGCGGGTGTGCGCGATCCGGTCGACCAGCCCCTGCGTGAAGAAGCGCAGCGGGTTCGCCTCCATCTCGTCGCGCAGCCGCTGCTGGGCGCGCTGCACGCCGATCGGCACCGCGCCGAACGAGCCATGGTTGAGGTGGCTGACCGCCGGGTCCAGGGAGAAGAGCAGGCGGGCGCCCGGGATCGGCTCAGGGGGATTCGGGACGCTCACTTGATGATCGTAACCGTCACGCTCGCGTGCCCTCCGGCCCTTGATCAGGCGCGCGGGTGCGCCTGCCGGTACGCGGCACGCAGCCGCTCGACCGAGACGTGGGTGTAGATCTGCGTACTCGCCAGCGACGAGTGGCCGAGCAGCTCCTGCACGGCGCGCAGGTCCGCGCCACCCTCCAGGAGGTGGGTGGCCGCGGAGTGGCGTAGATCGTGCGGGCTGGTCCGGGGCAGCCCGGCGGCCTCGGCGTACGCACCGACGATCTGACGCGCGGTCGTCGGGTTGAGCCGACCGCCCCGGGCACCGAGCAGCAGCGCGTCGGCGGAGCGGGCACCCACCATCGCCGGGCGGCCCCGGCGCAGCCAGTCGTCCAACGCCCGCTGGGCGGGCACCCCGTACGGCACCGAGCGCTCCCGCCCGCCCTTGCCGAACACCCGGATCACCCGCCGACCGTGGTCGACATCCCCGACGTCCAGCCCGCACGCCTCACTGACCCGTACGCCGGTGGCGTAGAGCAGCTCCAGCAGCACCCGGTCCCGCAGCGGCACCGCCTCGGCCGCTTCGCTCGAGCCCGACTCCGCTGGCGGGTTGGTGGGTGGCGCCTGCCGGGACGGTGCCTCGACCAGGGTGGCGGCCTGGTCGGCGCGCAGCACGTTGGGCAGGTCCCGGTGCGCGCGAGGGCTGGCCAGCGCGGCGCCCACGTCGGCGGGGAGCAGCCCGGCCCGGTGTGCCCAGGCGCTGAATGCCCGTGCCGACGCGGCCCGCCGGGCCAACGACGTGCGGGCCGCACCTGTGGTGCGCTGCTTCGCCAGCCAACTGCGCAGCACCGACAGGTCCAGCTCGGTGAGGTCGACGCAGCCCATCCGTACGGCGTGGTCGAGCAGCGAGACCAGATCGGTGACGTACGCGCGGACGGTGTGCGACGACCGGTTACGAACCCGGGACAGGTGCTCGGCGAAGTCGTCGACAGCGTCGCGCAACGCTGGCGGGAGTGCCTGGTGCATGGCCCGGGTGCCCCGGTCGGGCCGGCTCATCGTGGTCGTGCCGGCGTGCCGGCCGGTTCGTCGGCCCCGGCACTCGCGATCACAGCTGGCACGGCATCAGCCTAAGGCCGGGTCGGGTACGTCGCCGGCCATGACGGGCGCGGTGCCCACCCGAACTATCGGCGGTTGCTCTTCTTGATGAGGAACACGACCACGCCGACAACGAGCACGGCGGTCACGACGAGACAGCAGAGCACGCTGATGTGCCACGGCTTGATTGCACCCATGAGCGGGCACGGTACCGGCAGTATCGGCTGGCCGGGGCCCCGAGCGCGAGCAGGTGCGGGCATCCGGACGACCACCCGCCCGGCGGCGGTGACGCATCCGTTCAGGTAACAGGTCGACCTGACGTCTCCGCCACTGCACGTTTCTGTTTGGCGGGTGGGGCGAGGGCGTAGCCGTCGTCGCGACGGACCACCATGGACAGTTCCTCCAGCAGCGACAGCTTGCGCAGCGCGGTCCGTACGTCGACGCCGGCGCGCGCGGAGAGCCGGTCCACGCCCATCGCGCCTCGGCGGGGCAGCGCCTCCAGCAGCGACCGCGCGTCGTCGTCCAGCGCATCGGTGGCGCGTTGCGGTCCGCGCGCCAGCGGGGCCAGGTCGGCGCCGATCCGACCGACCTCCTCCAGCACGTGCGCCACCCCGGTGACCAGTCGGGCCTTGGCGTGCTCGCGCAGGAACTCGTGGGCGCCGACGGACATCGCCGAGGTCACCGGCCCCGGCACCACCATGGCCACCCGATTGGCGTGGATGGCTCGCCGCGCGGTCTGCGTCGCGCCACTGCGCGCCGACGCCTCCACCACGACGGTGCCCCGGGTGCCTGCGGCGATCACCCGGTTGCGGATCAGGAACCGGGGCCGCAGCGGCTCGGCACCGGGCGGCCACTCGCTGACCAGCAGCCCCGTCTCGGCGATCCGGTCGAAGAGCGCGGCGTTGCCCATCGGGTACGGGCGGTCGAGCCCGCAGGCGAGCACCGCGACGGTCAGACCGCCTGCGGTGAGGGCGCCCCGGTGGGCGGCGGCGTCGATGCCGAACGCGCCACCGGACACGACAGTCCAGTCCCGCTCCGCCAAGCCATACCCCAGCTCGGTCGCGACGTGCTGCCCATAGCCCGTGGCCGCCCGCGCACCGACCACGGCCACCGAGCGGTCCAGCGCCTCGCCGAGCGGCCAGCTCCCGCGTACCCAGAAGCAGAGCGGCGGGGCGGTCTCACCGTCGACCCGGCGGCTGACGTCCGGCAGCCGCAACGCGGCCAGGCTGGCGACCTGGGCCGGCCACTCCTCGTCGTCCGGCGTGACCAGCCGGGCACCCAGTCGGTCCGCCCGTTCCAGGGACTCCGCGGCCACCGCCCGTGCGTCGCCGGCCGCCGAGCGTGCGGCGACAGTGGTGTGCAGCCAGCCGTCCGGGCTGCCGCCGTCGAGCAGCAGATCCAGTGTCGCCACCGGGCCGTGCCGTTCGACCAGGTGATGGACCGCGCGCGTGCCCGGCTCCGCCAGCCAGGTCAGGGCGACCCGGGCCAGCCTGCGTTCGTCCTCGGCGCTCACGTCGCCTCCCCCGTCCGTAGTTGAAGCGCTTCCCGGACGTCGTCCCGATCAGGTCGGTCGCGACCGTCCAGATCAGCGATGGTCCAGGCCATCCGGATCACCCGGTCGAAGCCGCGCGCCGACAGCGAGCCGGAGTCGAGCCGGCCCCGCAACTCCACGGTGACCCGGGCCGGCAGCCGCCACGGCGGTCGGCGCAGGTGCGGCCCTTCCACTTCGGCGTTGAGTCGCCGATCGAGGCCGGCCCAGCGGGCGGCCGCCGCCTGCCGGGCAGCTGCCACCCGGGCGGCGACCGTCGCCGAAGGCTCGATGTCGCCGTCGGTCGCCATCAGCTCGGCCGCCCGCACCGGCATCAGCTTCACCTGGACGTCGATCCGGTCGAGCAGCGGCCCGGAGAGCCTGCTCAGGTAGCGGCGGCGACTCAGCGGCGAGCACTCGCAGTGCGCATCGCCGGCCGGCTTCGCGCACGGACACGGATTGGCCGCGAGCACCAACTGGGTGCGGGCCGGGTAAACGGTGCCGCCACCGCTGCGGTTCAGCTGGATGCGGCCGTGCTCCAGGGGCTGGCGCAGCGCCTCCAGCGCGCCCTTGCTGAATTCGGGAGCCTCGTCCAGGAAGAGCACCCCGCGATGCGCCAGCGACACCGCGCCAGGTCGGGCCAGCCCCGAGCCGCCCCCGACCAACGACGGCACGGTCGCGGTGTGGTGCGGCGCCTGGAACGGTGGGCGACGCAGCAGCCGACCGCCCGGCGGCAGCAGCCCGGCGACCGAGTGCAGCGCGGTGACCTCCAGCGCCGCGTCGTCCTCCAGCTCGGGCAGGATCGACGGCAGCCGTTCGGCGAGCATCGTCTTGCCGGCGCCCGGAGGGCCGAGCAGCGCCAGGTGGTGCCCGCCGGCCGCGGCGACCTCCAGTGCGCGCCGCCCCATCTGCTGCCCGGCGACCTCGGCGAGATCCGGCCCACCGACCAGCGGTGCCGGGACGTCCGCCGGTGGCTCGATCAGCGGGGTCCCGTCCCGGACGAAGGCGACCAGCCGGTGCAGGGTGTCCACCGCTCGCACCCGTACCCCGGGGATGACGGCGGCCTCGGCGGCGTTGCCGACCGGGACGATCACCCGCGCGACGCCGGCCTGGGCCGCGGCGGCGACCATCGGGAGCACGCCGCGCACCGGCCGGACCGTCCCGTCGAGCCCCAACTCGCCGAGGACCACCACCCCCTCCAAGGGAAGCAGCGGCAACTCACCCGAGCCACCCAGCAGCGCTGCGGCGATGGCCAGATCGAAGGCCGAACCGAACTTTGGCAGCGTGGCGGGCAGCAGGTTGAGGGTGATCCGCCGGTTGGGCCAGCGCTGGCCGGAGTTGACCACGGCGGCGCGGACCCGGTCGCGGGCCTCGTGCAGGGCGGTGTCCGGCAGACCGGAGATCACCACCGCCGGCAGGCCGGCGGCGAGGTCGGCCTCCACCTCGACGACGTGGCCGGTCACCCCGACCAGCCCCACGCAGAGCACCTTCGCGTAGCTCACGGCGCGTCACCGATCCTCCGGGTACGCATGTCAGAACGCGCCCTTGAGGTGCTCGACCTGCGCCGGACCGGCGTCGGGCAGCCGCACCGACAGCACATCGAAGCGCACCTCCTCGGCTGTCGTACCGGTCTCGGTCAGCCACCGCGCGGCGAGCCCTCGCAGCCGGCGCGCCTTGGCCGGCACGACCGCCTCGGCCGGGGTGCCGAAGCCCTCACCTCGGCGGGTCTTCACCTCACAGAAGGAGAGCACCGGCCCGTCCCACGCGATGATGTCGATCTCCCCGGCCGGGCAGCGCCAGTTGCGGGCGATCGGGCGCAGCCCCGCCTCGGTCAGGTACCGGGCCGCGCATTGCTCGCCGTACGCGCCAACCGCCTGGTTCCGCTTCGTCATGGCCGGTACCGTGCCCGCCGGAGGGCGATCGTCGCGACCCGGCGGGGGCCCAGCTGTGGACAACAGTGGTGCTGTGGACAGTCGGACGATCATGCCCGCGCTGTGCTAGGGCGTGAGCGCGCGGCCGAGGCCGCCACCACGACCGGCCGCACTCCAAGCGGGGCCGCCTTGATCAGGTGATGAGAAGTAGGTGTCAGGACCGCCACCGACCTACTTTCCATCACCTGATCAAGCTGCGGCTCGCGGCAGCACCACCTGGGCACGGTTCGTGCCCCGCTCGGCCGGGGCGATCGGCGGCGCGTCCGGCCGGGCTGAAATGGCGCGGGCGTGGCCGGTCGCATACGGTGCCTGACGTGGACGGACGACGGAGTTTTCCGGAAGATCAGGAGCCGCGCTGGTACCCCGACGAGCGGGGTCGCGGTTACGGCGAGTCGGAGTGGCGCGGCGCGGGCGAACCGCGGTACCGGGACAGCGAGATTCCCGAGCAGCGTGGCGCGGAAGACGGCCGTTCCGTCGAGGACACCGGCGTCGGCCGCCGCCGCGAGCCGGACTCGGGACGCTTCGGCGCCGTCGACGCCGGCCGCTTCGGTACGCCGGAGTCGGACTCGGGTCGTCTGAGCGCGGTGGACATGGGCCGCTTCGGTACACCGGAGTCGGACTCGGGTCGCTTCGGTGCCCTCGACGATCAGACCGGTCGGTTCGGGGCGGGCGAGGCTGATTCGGGGCGTTTCGGCGCTGTCGACCCGTTGGGTGCCGCGAGGCCGGAAGCCGACGGTTACCGGGCCACCCGGTCACGGCGGGCGGACCGGGACCCCTCGGAGACCTCCGGTGAGCTGCCGGGTCGTCGGGCGGCCCGCGAGACGACCGCGACGGGATCCCCGCTGACCGGCGCCGCGCCGGAGACCACCCGCGACAGCACGTCGACAACGCCGGCCAGCGTGCTCGCTGACCAGGCTCGTCCCGCTCCGTTCGCCGGGTACCCGATCGTCGAGCCGACCCGGGGCGGTGGCGACACGCCCCACCCGCTGGAGATGCCGACCGGCCCGATGCCGGGGATCGGCCCGCGACCCGACCTGCCCGCAGGCGAGCCGCCGGTGTATCCGCCGGCCGCCGACGGCGTCTATCGGACCCGTCGACCGGTGCTGGCCGTACTCTTCGCTCTGCTGGTGTTGGTCTTCGAGGTCCCCGCGTTGCGGGTGCTGCTGGCGGGCGTGACCGGCGACCCGGTGGACGCCGGGAACGTGGTGGTGGGTATCGCCCTGGTCGCCGGACTGCCGATCTTCGCGACCGGGCTGTACGGGCTCCGAACCGGAGGTCTGGCGCTCGCCGACAACGGTCGGGGCTGGCTGCGCCCACCGACGGCCTACCTGACCGTCGGCCTCGTGCTCTTCGTGGCCGCCGCGCTCGCCGCCGGCTGACCCGGCGGGCGGAGCAGCACGCCACGCGCACCCCGGGGCAGCTGGAGGGGCGAGGGGCGTACACTGGCCAACTGGCGACCGCCTCGTGCGGTCGACCTCGCGCGCCCTCTTCACGAATCGTCGTGGAGCGACGGCCTCCCTGGTCCCGATCTTGATCGGGTCCACCATGGGTCGGCGACCAGGCGCCAGGACGCCCGGCCACCGGCCGGGCGTGACAACCAGGGACCTTGAGGAGTACCCCAACCATGGCCGTCGTGACCATGCGTCAGCTGCTGGAGAGCGGTGTCCACTTCGGGCACCAGACCCGGCGCTGGAACCCGAAGATGAAGCGCTTCATCATGACCGAGCGCAACGGCATCTACATCATCGACCTGCGCCAGACCCTCGAGTACATCGAGAAGGCGTACGAGTTCGTGCGTGGGACCGTCGCCGAGGGTGGCAGCATCCTGTTCGTCGGCACCAAGAAGCAGGCCCAGGAGGCGATTGCCGAGCAGGCGACCCGGGTCGGCCAGCCGTACGTCAACCACCGCTGGCTCGGTGGCATGCTGACCAACTTCCAGACCGTGTACAAGCGGCTCCAGCGGATGAAGGAGCTGGAGGGTCTGGGTGACCTCAGCGGCACCGCCGCCGGTTACACCAAGAAGGAGACGCTGCAGCTCTCCCGCGAGAAGATCAAGCTGACCCGCACCCTCGGTGGCCTGCGGGACATGCAGAAGCTTCCCGCCGCGGTCTGGATCGTCGACACCAAGAAGGAGCACATCGCCGTCGACGAGGCCCGCAAGCTGGGCATCCCGGTGATCGCGGTGCTGGACACCAACTGTGACCCGGACGAGGTCGACTTCCCGATCCCGGGTAACGACGACGCGATCCGCTCGGCGGAGCTGCTGACCAAGGTCGTCGCGGCCGCCGTCGCGGATGGTCTGATCGCGCGTTCCGGCCGTCGCCGGGGCAACGACGAGAAGCCCGAGGGTGTCGCGAGCGACGAGCCGCTGACCGAGTGGGAGCGCGAGCTGCTCGAGCCGAAGAAGGCCGACGAGTCGGCCGCTCCGGCCGCCCCGGCCGAGCAGCCCGCCGCTGCCGCCACCGAGCAGCCCGCCACCACCCCGGAGCAGCCGGCGCAGGCCGCCACCGAGCAGCCCGCCACCACCCCGGAGCAGCCGGCGCAGGCCACCACCGAGCAGCGGGCGGCCGCCACCGCGGAGTGATCGCACCGTCGCTGCCCGCCGTCCGTTTTCGCGAACGGCGGGCAGCGACGGTACGCCGGGCACGATCCGCCCGGATCCGGGTAACCGGCACCTCTGACCATCCACACGCCGTCTCAACACCGAAGAGAGAGCCATGTCCCAAATCACCGCCGCGGACGTCAAGAAGCTCCGCGACCTCACCGGCGCCGGCATGATGGACAGCAAGAAGGCGCTGACCGAGGCCGAGGGCGACTTCGACAAGGCCGTCGAGATCCTGCGCGTCAAGGGCGCCAAGGACGTCGGCAAGCGGGCCGGCCGTACGGCCGCGAACGGCCTGGTCGCCCACTCCGGCAAGGCGCTGCTCGAGATCAACTGCGAGACCGACTTCGTCGCCAAGACCGAGTCGTTCATCGCGCTGGGCCAGCAGCTGGTCGAGCACGGTGAGCGCGCCGGCGTGAACTCCGCCGAGGAGCTGCTCGCCAGCGAGCTCGACGGCAAGGTCATCGCGGACCTCATCCAGGAGCAGTCCGCCAAGATCGGCGAGAAGCTGGTGCTCAACCGGTTCGCCCGGGTCGAGGGCACCACCGCCGTCTACCTGCACCGCAAGGCCCAGGACCTGCCGCCGGCCGTTGGCGTGCTGGTGTCGTACACCGGCAAGACCGACGAGGCCGGCGACGCCGACGCCCGTGGTGTGGCCATGCAGATCGCCGCGATGCGGCCGAAGTACCTCACCCGGGACGAGGTTCCGGCTGAGGTCGTCGAGTCCGAGCGGCGCATCGCCGAGCAGACCGCCCGCGAGGAGAACAAGCCCGAGGCGGCTCTGCCGAAGATCATCGAGGGTCGGGTCAACTCCTTCTTCAAGGACTTCGTCCTGATCGAGCAGTCGTCCGTCTCTGACAACAAGAAGTCGGTGAAGCAGCTGCTGGCCGAGGCCGGCATCGAGGTCACCCGCTTCGTGCGGTTCGAGGTCGGCCAGGCCTGAGCAGTCACCGGGCGCCACGCGCGCCCGTGGGCAGAAGACGTCAACGAGGAGGCCGCCGGTGTACGTGACAGGCACCGCGGCCTCCTCGTCACATAGGGTCGGCAGCGGCAGGTTCGCGGTACGCGCCGCACGGGGCGTGCGCGTGGGGAAGGGCGGGGCGGATGACGCAGGTTGTGAGTGACCGGACGCTGGAGCTGGACGATCCGACGGCACCACCGCCGGGGCGTGCCCGCCGGGTGGTGCTGAAGCTCTCCGGTGAGGTCTTCGGTGGCGGCGCGATCGGCGTCGACCCGGACGTCGTCCAGGCCATCGCCCGGCAGATCGCCACAGTGGTCCGCCGCGGTGTGCAGGTCTCCGTGGTGGTCGGCGGCGGCAACTTCTTCCGAGGCGCGGAGCTGCAGAAGCGTGGGATGGACAGGGCCCGCGCCGACTACATGGGCATGCTCGGCACCGTGATGAACTGCCTCGCGCTCCAGGACTTCCTGGAGAAGGAGGGCATCGAGACCCGGGTGCAGAGCGCCATCACGATGGCCCAGGTCGCCGAGCCGTACATCCCGCTGCGGGCCATCCGGCACCTGGAGAAGGGCCGCGTGGTCATCTTCGGCGCCGGCGCCGGGATGCCGTACTTCTCCACCGACACGGTGGCCGCCCAGCGGGCGCTGGAGATTCGGGCCGACGTGGTGCTGATGAGCAAGAACGGCGTGGACGGCGTCTACACCGCCGACCCGCGGATCGACCCCACCGCCAGCAAACTCGACTCGATCACCTTCTCCGAGGTGCTGCGCCGCAACCTGCGGGTGGCCGACGCGGCGGCGTTCAGCCTCTGCATGGAGAACGGCCTGCCGATGTTGGTCTTCGGCGCGCAGGGTGACGACACCATCATCCGCGCGGTGGGTGGCGACAAGATCGGCACCCTGATCACCGCCTGAGTCCCGCCGACGGCGACAGTGGTCTGACGACTTTCAGCAGAGCCCACCACGAGCACAGAAGGAGGCGAGGAGACCGGTGATCGACGACACCCTCCTCGAGGCCGAGGAAAAGATGGAGCGTGCGGTTGAGCACGCCAAGGAGGAGTTCGGCGCCATCCGTACCGGTCGCGCCAACGCCGCCATGTTCTCCAAGGTCATCATCGACTACTACGGCACGCCCACGCCGCTGACGCAGATGGCGTCCATTGCGGTGCCCGAGCCGCGGATGGCCATCATCAAGCCGTACGACAACTCGCAGATCAACGCCATGGAGAAGGCGATCCGCGACTCGGACCTCGGGGTGAACCCGAACAACGAGGGCAACCAGCTGCGCATCCTGCTCCCGCAGATGACCGAGGAACGCCGCCGCGACATGATCAAGGTGGCTCGGCACAAGGGCGAGGAGGCCAAGGTGGCGATCCGCAACGTCCGCCGCCGTGGCAAGGAAGAGCTGGACCGGATCGTCAAGGACGGCGAGGCCGGCGAGGACGATGGTCGCCGCGCCGAGAAGGAACTCGACGACCTGACCCAGCGGTACGTGGCCAACATCGACGACCTGGTGAAGCACAAGGAAACCGAGCTGCTCGAGGTGTGACACATGCTCCGAGGCCCGTTCCCGACGTCGGGAACGGGCCTCGTTCCGTAGGTCAGCAGGGGATCCAGACGGTCCTGGTGCTCTCGGCGAACTGCTCGCCGGTGTTCGAGTCGCGCAGCGAGAAGTAAGCGGTGGCCCGACCGGGGTGCAGTGCCGGAGCGATCCGGGCGAACGCCATCCCGAGTTCGACGGTGCCGCCGTCGCAGAGGATCTCGCCGGCGCCGTGTCCCCCGGTGGCCCAGAGGGTCGGCAGGCCGTCCTGCACCAGCGAGGCCGACATGAGGACGATGCCGGCCGGGCAGTGCCGGGCCGTGGCGGTGACCCGTGCCGCCGGGTAGGTCATTCCCGGCGGCTCGGCGTAGGGCGGCTCGAACGGGAACAGCTCGCTGGTGTGGCGGTCGATGGTGATCCTGGTCCGTGCCGTGGTGGTGGCGGCGGCCGGTGACCCAGCTCCCAGGACCATGGCGGCCACCGTCAACACCGCGAGACCGAACGTGAACATGTGAGTGCCCTTCCCCCGTTACGGAGCGCGGGCTGGCGCCGGCGCGGCACCAGCGGACCACGCCGGACGCGTTCGCTCAGTACTCGATCGCGCACCGGACGAGTCGGATCGACGGCTGCGGATTGCCCGCGGTCTGCCGTACCGGATGGGTGTGCGTAGCTGGCCGGCGGCCTGGCGGCGCCCCGTGGCGTCCGTGGGCGTGCCTCGTCCACCGTGCCGATCCGGCGTGTGCAGTAGGCTCGGCAGGATTCCCGGCCACCGGGTGGTGAACACCGGGGATCGACCGACCGTCGGGGCGGTCAATCCGAGGAACATCGCACGTGTAGGGGATGCTTGTGGTCTTGCGTCATGTGGTGGTTCTCGTGCCGCGTCGCGGTGCGTGATGTCCCACCCCGACCCCTACGGCAGCGAGCCCCGCGGCTGGGACCGGCCGGAGCGCCCGGTGGCGCTGCCCTGGCCGGACCAGGAGCTGGAGGCCGGCCAGTGGAGCCGCCGTCCGGCCGCCGGCCCTGAGCTGTACGCCGACCCGCACGCCCGGCCGTACGCCGACCCGCACCCCGCAGATCCGTACGACGAGCGTGGCCGCCCGGACGACCGTTTCGACGACCGCGACCGGCGCGACCGTTTCGACGACCGCGACCGGCACGCGGACGACCGTAACCAGCCCGACCGGTACGACGACCGGGGTCGCGGTGACCGGTACGGCGACCGCGCGCCCGCCGGTGCGGACGGTGCCCCTTCCCGCGGCGGCCTTCCGGGTTTCGACGAGCCCGGCGGGTACGGCGGCCCGGGGCCGTTCGACGGGCCGGTCCGCCATGACGACGCCGATTACCCGACCGCGCAGCTGGCGCCCATCGGGGCCGAGATCGGACCGGATCTGGAGCCGACGGTCGAGCCGGAGCCGACGACCGGTCGACGGTCGAAGGGCCGACGTCGGGCCAGCCTCGACCGACCGGCCACCCAGCAGTTGGGCACCGGGCGGGCCGGGCGCAACCTTCCCGCGGCGATCGGGGTCGGGCTCGGCCTCGGCGCGCTGATCGTGGTGCCGCTGATCGTCTATCCGTTGGCCTTCCTGCCGGTGATCGCCGCCGCTGTCGCCATCGGCATCTGGGAGATGGCCCGCGCGGTACGACGCAGCGGCGCGCACCCACCGCTGGTGCCACTGATCGCCGGTGGCGTGCTGACAGTGGGTCTGGCCTGGTACGCCGGCCCGGACGCGCTCAGCCTGGGGCTGTTGGTCACAGTGCTGGGCACCATGATCTGGCGGTTGGGTGACGGGCCGGCCGGCTTCCAGCGGGATCTCACAGCGGCCACCCTGATCGCCGTCTACGTGCCGTTCCTCGCCGGTTTCGCGGCGTTGCTGGCGGCGGCCCCCGACGACGGGCATCTGCGCATCCTGGCCACGCTGATCGGGGTGGTTCTCTCCGACACCGGTGGGTACGCGGCCGGGGTCTCCTTCGGCCGCCACCCGATGGCCCCGTCGATCAGCCCGAAGAAGTCCTGGGAGGGCTTCGCCGGTTCGGTCACCGCGGCGGCCCTGGGCGGCGCGTTGCTGCTGTGGCTGATGTTCGAGGTGGCCCCCTGGTGGGGTGCGCTGTTCGGGGTGGCCGTCTCCTGCGCGGCGGTCCTCGGCGACCTGGCCGAGTCGATGATCAAGCGGGATCTCGGCGTGAAGGACATGAGCAACCTGCTGCCCGGCCACGGCGGTCTGATGGACCGGCTGGACTCGGTCCTGTTCGCGGTACCGACGGCCTACCTGCTGTTGGCGGTCTTCGTGCCGGTGGTGAGCTGAGGTATGAATCACGGCGACCTGGTCATCCGGCTCCGGCGGTCGCGGCCCGTTCGACACCTCCGGCCCGGCAGCCGCCGCCGACGGCGTGACACACTGGACCAGCCATGACGAGCCTGCCCTTGATCCCCGCCATCTCGGTCGCCCCCGCCGCGCGCCGGGCCTCCATGCCCCCTCAGCACCTCGCTGACCTGGACCTGGCCGGCCGCCAGGCGTTGGTCACCGGGCTGGGTGAGCCGGCCTTCCGCGCCAAGCAGGTCTCCAACCACTACTTCGGGCGGTTGGTCCGCGACCCGCAGGCGATGACCGATCTGCCGGCGGCGACCCGGGAGCGGCTGGCCGACCAGTTGCTGCCGACGTTGCTCAACCCGGTGCGCGAGCTGGCCTGCGATGACGGCGCGACCCGCAAGGCGCTCTGGCGGCTGCACGACGGTGCGCTGGTGGAGAGCGTGCTGATGGGTTATCCGGACCGGGTGACCGTCTGCATCTCCAGCCAGGCGGGTTGCGGCATGGCCTGTCCGTTCTGCGCGACCGGCCAGGCCGGGCTGACCCGCAACCTGTCGACGGCGGAGATCGTCGACCAGGCGGTGTACATGGCCGGCGTGGCGGCCTCCGGCGTGGTGGCCGGTTCCCCGCCGAGGCTGTCACGCGTCGTCTTCATGGGCATGGGCGAGCCGCTGGCCAACTACAACCGGGTGATCGCGGCGATCCGTCGGCTGGTCAGCCCTGCCCCGGAGGGGCTCGGCCTGTCCCAGCGGCACATCACCGTTTCCACGGTCGGCCTGGTTCCGGCCATCCACCGACTGGCCAGCGAAGACCTCTCAGTGACCCTTGCGTTGTCGTTGCACGCGCCCGATGATGATCTGCGCGACGAACTCGTGCCGGTAAACCAGCGCTGGAAGGTAGCCGAGGTGCTGGACGCAGCGTGGGACTACGCCGCCCGGACGGGCCGCCGCGTGTCGATCGAGTACGCGATGATCAAGGACGTGAACGACCAGCCGTGGCGAGCCGACCTGCTCGGGCGGCTGCTGGCCGGCAAGTTGGCCCACGTGAACCTCATTCCGCTCAATCCGACGCCGGGCAGCCGCTGGGACGCGAGCCCGAAGCCGGTCGAGCGGGAGTTCGTCCGGCGGTTGCGCGACGCCGGGGTGTCCACCACAGTTCGGGACACCCGAGGTCGCGAGATCGACGGCGCGTGTGGCCAGCTTGCCGCCGCCGAAGACAACGACACCTTCACCGACCGCGCCGGAGAGGCACCGGCGTGACCGGGCGTGGCGAACGAGACCAGGAGACATAGTGGCGAGTCAGGGTCAGCGTTTCCGGCGCAAGGCGCTCCGCCGGGGATACAAGGTCGACGAGGTGGATGCCTTCCTCGACCGGGTCGAGGCTACGCTCGACGGCCGACAGGTCGGCGCCCCGGTGGCCTCCCAGGAGGTCCATGACGTCGTCTTCCGGGTCCGCTTCAACGGCTACGACGAGTGGCAGGTCGACCTTCACCTGGACCGGGTCGAGCGGCAGCTGGCCGAGCTGGAGGAGCGCAACAACGCCGGGCGCGGTGGCGACCCCCGGATGGGTGACCGGATGGGCCCACCGGACCGGATGGGTCCGCCGATGCGTGATGACCGGGGCATGGTTCCGCAGCCGATGCCGCCCCGGCCGATGCCCGCGCAGGCCGGCCCGCCCTACGGCCGCTACGACGAGCCGACCGGTGCCTTCGCCGGTGGGTACGACGCCCCCCGCGGCGGTGGTTACGACGCGCCCCGTGGCCCGGCCGGCCCTCCGATGGGTCCCGGTGGCCCGATGGGCCCCGGCCCGATGGGTGGCCACGGAATGCCGCAGCGCGGCCTGCCCGCCGGCCCCAGCGGGTACGGCCCCCCGGACGACCAGCGCTCACCCGGTGGCTACGGCCCGGATGATCAGCGCGGCGGGTACGGCCCCGACGACCAGCGCGCGCCCGGCGGTTATCCGCCGCCGCCGGAGGAGCCGCGCTTCGACGGCTTCGAGGCCGGGCGGCACGGCCGCGCGGACATGACGGCCGAGATCCGGATGCCGGAGCGGGATCTGCGTGACATGCGCCGTGGTCCGGCCGGTCCGCCTCCGCTGCCGCAGCAGGGCATGGGTGGTCCGCCGATGGCCGGCCCGCCCGCGGTGGCCGGCCCGCCGATGGGTGGCCCGCCGATGGCCGGTCCGCCCGGCAGCGACCTGTACCGGGTCGACCAGATCCGTCGTAGCTTCCAGGTGCGCCGGTTCGGCAGCGGGTACGACCCCGACCAGGTGGACCGGTTCTTCGACACCCTGCTCGGTGGCATGCAGCGCCGCAACCCGATGCCGGTCGACCCGAAGGACCTGGATACGCTCCGGTTCGGCCTGGTGCCGGGTGGCTACTTCGAGGCCGAGGTCGACGCCGCGCTCAAGGACGTGCAGGACATCCTCTTCGGGCGCTGACCCCGACGCGATACGGACGAGGGCCCGTCCCCCTGGTGGGGGCGGGCCCTCGGCGTACGTCGGCCGGTCGTCCGGCGGTGGGTCGGGTCAGGAGCGCAGACCGCTGCGCCGCAACACGACGTCGCCGATCACGATGATCAGCAGCAGCGCGGCCAGGCCGATCAGCCAGATGTCCTCGACCCTGCCCTCGTGGTTGCCGCAGATCATCGCCAGCAGCGCCAGTGCGGACAGCACGGCGCCGATCTGCCCGGCCTTGCGGTGCCCGGGCTTGTGCTGGTCTGGCGACGTTACCGGCTCGCTTCCTGCCACTGTCGGTCCTTCCCTCGCGATCGGATCTTTGGTTAGTCTGGCACGCCTCGTACGGGGTGCGGTGGGGTGGGGGTTTCCCGGCCATCGGCCCTGCCCCACCTGGGCTGGACGGCACTACCGGCGTCGCGGGGCGGCGGTCAGACTCCCTCCGGTAGCGTTTGGCGTACACCTGATTGTCTGTTTGAGGGGGACTGTGCGGTGCGAGTGACCGGAACCGGGCACGCCAGCATGCGGATCGACACGGCCGCGGGCAGCATCCTGTGCGACCCGTGGGTCAACCCGGCCTACTTCGCGTCGTGGTTCCCCTTCCCGGACAATTCTCTGCTGGACTGGGAGAGCCTGGGGCAGGTCGACTACCTGTACGTGTCCCACCTGCACCGGGACCACTTCGACGCGAAGCACCTGCGCGACTTCGTCTCCAAGGACGCCACTGTCCTGCTCCCCGAGTTCCCCACCTCGGAGATGGAGGACGAGTTCCGGGCGCTGGGCTTCACCACGTTCCTGAAGACGCCCAACGAGCAGGTGGTGGAGCTGCCCGGCGGCCTGAAGATCATGATTCAGGCGTTGACCAGCCCGACCGACGGGCCGATCGGCGACTCCTCGCTCTGGGTCGAGTACGAGGGTGTGCGGCTGCTCAACCAGAACGACGCCCGCCCCACCGACCTGACCGTCTTCGCCGAGTTGGGGCACGTGCACGCGCACCTGCTCCAGTTCTCCGGTGCGATCTGGTACCCGATGGTCTACGAACTGCCGCAGGCGGCGAAGACCGCGTTCGGCAAGCAGAAGCGTGACCGGCAGTTCGACCGGACCTGGCGGTACATCGACGACCTGAAGGCGTCGCACGTCTTCCCGATCGCCGGCCCGCCGTGCTTCCTCGACGACGCCCTGTGGCAGTTCAACGACATCCACGGCGACGAGGGCAACATCTTCCCCGACCAGTCCGTCTTCCTGTCGGAGTACGCCAAGGTCGGCGGCACCAACGGGATCGTGCTGCTGCCGGGCAGCGTCGCCGAGGTCACCACCGAGGGCGCGAGCACCACCCACCCGGTGCCGGTGCAGGAGTTCTTCGCGAACAAGGTCGCGCACCTGGAGGAGATGCGGGAGCGCAAGCGCCCGATCATCGAGGCGGAGAAGGCGTCCTGGCGGCACCCCGAGGTGGACGTGCTCGGCGAGATGAAGCGTCGGATCGAGCCGCTGCTCGACGAGTCGATCTACCTGGCCAAGGGGGTCGGCGGCCCGGTCCGTTTCGACCTGGTGGGCGCCGACGACACGGGCGGCGAGACGGTTGAATCCATCGTGGTGGACTTCCCCGGCAAGGAGGTCCGGCCGTACGCGGACGAGAAGGTGCGCTACCGGTTCCGGATGGAGCGGTCGCTGATCGAGCACCTGCTCTTCATCGACGAGGTGGACTGGGTCAACTCGCTCTTCCTGTCCTGCCGGTTCTCGGCGGCCCGGATCGGCCAGTACAACGAGTTCGTCTACGCGTTCTTCAAGTGCCTCTCCGAGGAGCGGCTCCAGTACGCCGAGGGCTGGTACGACGAGCACGAGCGCAGCACCGACGCCGAGGACATCACGTTGGGCGACTGGGTGGTGCAGCGGCGGTGCCCGCACCTGAAGGCGGACCTGACCCGCTTCGGCATCGTCGACGGTGACCAGCTCACCTGCCAGCTGCACGGCTGGCGTTTCGACCTGCCCTCTGGCCGCTGCCTGACAAGCGTAGGCCACAAGGTCAGAGCCCACCGGGTGGACGCAGAGTCTCCGGCCCCCGCCGGCGAGGCACTGATCTGACCCCGCCTGCGTTCATCATGAAGTTGTTGCCGCGACACGCCGCCGCGGCAGGCAGTAACTTCATGATCAACGGGGTCTGGGGTGGGGGTCAGGCACCGAGATCCGTGAGGATGCGGCGCGCGGCGTTGTGGCCGGCTGCGCCGATCACGCTGCCGGCCGGGTGGCAGCCGGCGCTGCCGGCGTACACACCGTCGACCCCGGTGGCGTAGGGCATCCGGTCGGTGAACGAGACGGTGTTGTCGACGTGGTGGATGTGCCCGCCGGTGATGCCGAAGTGCTCCTCGATGCCGGGCGGCGGCAGGGGCACCGCGTCGGCGATCAGGTCGGCGGTGCCGGGCGCGTACCGCTCGACGATCCCCAGCAGCCGGTCGACGTAGCCGGGCAGCTCCGCGTCCCAGCTGGTGGCGACCAGCTCGTAGGGGACGGACTGCACGAAGAGCGCCGACGAGTGGTGCCCGGCGGCGTCGGAGAGCGACGGGTCGACAGTGGTGTGCAGGTACCACTCGATGGTGGGCTCCGCCGGCAGGAGGCCGGCCTGGACGTCCGCCCACATGGCGCGCAGCGCGGTCATCGGCGACGCCTCCGCCCCGCCGACCAGCGACGCCGACCCGGGCAGCAGGTGGATGGTCGAGCCGAACGGGCTCGGCGTGCCGGCCGGCAGGCAGGAGAACCGCGGCAGCCCGGTGAGCGCCAGGTTGAGCTTGAGCGTGGTGCCGGGCCGGCGGACCGCCGCCATCCGCTCGCCGAGCCGCGCCGGGAGCGCGCCGTCGGGCAACAGGTCCATCAACTTGTACGGGTCACACGCGCCGAGCACCACCCGGGCGGCGACCTGCCGACCGTCGGCCAGCACCACTCCGCTGGCCGCGCCGCCGTCCACTGTCACCGCGTGCACCGGCGTACCGGTCAGGATGGTCGCTCCGGCGGCGCGCGCGGCCTCGGCGAACGTCCGGGAGACGGTGCCCATCCCACCTTCGGCGATCATCCAGGTGCCGCCGGAGCCGGGCAGTCGGCACATGTTGTGCACGAGGAAGTTGTGGCCGGTGCCGGGGTCGTCCGGGCCGGCGTTTAGCCCGGACAGGCCGTCGGTGACCGCGTACATGCTGACCAGCAGTTCGGAGCGGAACTCGAACCGGGCCAGGTAGTCGGCGACCGAGCCCTGCACGAGGTCGACGAAGACCTGGCGCAGCGCCGGGCGGACGTGCCGCTCGGCGGTCTCCTGGACGCTCAGCGGCTCGGCCAGCCAGGCCGGGGCGAGGTCTTCCCGCAGCGCGGCCAGCTCGGCCTGCATCGCGTCGTCGGCGGCCACGTCGGCGGGGGAGAAGAACTCGGCGAGCTGCGCCCGGGTGGCGGCGGTGTCACTGCCGAAGAGCAGGTACGGCGAGCCGAGGCCACCCGGCGTGGGCAGGAAGTAGTGCGGGTCGCGGCGCAGCACCGGGATCCGGACGTCGAGCGTGGCGAGCAGCTCCGGGGGCATCAGCCCGAGCAGGTACGAGCCGGTGGAGTGGCGCAGCCCCGGCACCTTCGGGAACGGGTTCTCGGTGCGGGTCGCGCCGCCGATCACGTCGGCGGCCTCCAGCACGAGGACGTCCAGGCCGGCCCGGGCCAGCAGGACCGCGCTGACCAGACCGTTGTGCCCGGCTCCGACGATCACGACGTCTGCGCGGGCCGGAATCTCACTGCTCATGCCGCGGCAGCCTAGTCCGCCCCACCAACCCAGGTCACCCCTTCACCACCCCCACCCCACCCCGCCTCCGCTGCGGTGATCATCAAGTTATTGCCACGACACGCCGCGGCGGGTGGCAATAACTTCATGATCAACCCGGCGGGGTGGGGGTGGGGTCGGGGTCGGGGTCGGGGGTTCGGTTCGCGCGCCAGCGGGAGAGGGCCAGGGTGGCGGAGTAGCCGGCCAGGACGATCACGTGGAACAGGTAGAGCCAGAGGAGGACCGCCACGCCGGCGCCGATGTCGTCGAAGCCGCCGAAGGGCACGCCCAGGTCCAGCGGGAGCGAGGCGAAGAGCACGAAGCCGTGCAGGAAGCCGGAGAGGTTCGCCGCCGTGAACGACCCGATCCCGAGGGTGGAGAGCCAGTCCGGTGAGGCCGGCCCGACGACCCGGAACACCCACACCAGCACCGGCGTGAGCACCAGCCAGACCGCCAGGAAGGACAGCACCACGCCGAGCACACCGAGCCAACCGCCCTGGCGTACGAGACGGGTGGTGAGCGGGAGCGCCAGCAGGATCGACAGCAGCAGCGCGGGGGCCGGCGCGAGCAGTGGCAGCAGCAGGAGCCGGCCCCGCCAGCCGACCAGGTGCTCGTCGGAGCGGGGGGCGGCCACCGAGACGAACGCCCGGCGCAGGCCCTCGCCGTACAGCGAGGCGGGCAGCAGTGAGGCCAGCGCCAGCAGCGGGGTCAGCCCCACCCCGGCTTCGACCAGCGCCTCCACCGCCCGGGGCGCGCCGATCGCGGTGGGCAGGGCCTCCACGGCGTACGAGGTGAGCCGGCGTACCCGGTCGGCCCCGGCCACCAGTGCGGTGAGCCAGATCGCCAGCAGGGCGACCGGCACGACGGCGATCGCCCCGTAGAAGGTGATCGCGGCGGCGTGCAGCGACAGGTCCCGTCCGCGCACCGGACGGAACGCGGCACTGGTGATCCGTTTTGCGCGCTGCCATCCGTTGCTCATCGGGTCCTCCTTCCCTGTCGTCGCGGCCGTCACTCCTTAAGATCGCCGGTCATGACTGTTCTCACCACCGAACGCCTCATCCTGCGTGATTGGACCGACGATCCGGCCGATCTGGCCCGGATGTACGACATCTACCGTCGCCCGGAGATCACCCGTTGGCTGGGCGCATCGCCGGGTCTGCCGATGACCGACCCGGCCCAGGCCGTCGAGCGGCTGCGGATCTGGCAGGACCGGCACGCCGACGACGGTGGCCGGTACGGCACCTGGGCCGTCGAGGTACGCGACACCGGTCAGGTGGTGGGCACGGCGCTGCTCAAGCCGCTGCCCGGCCGGGACGAGGCGGTGCGTACCGAGGACATCGAGACGGGCTGGCACCTGCACCCGGACTCGTGGGGTCACGGCTACGCCACCGAGGCCGCTCGGATGCTGCTGGACCGGGAGTTCGCCACCGGCACCCGGGAGATCTACGCGGTCGTGTCGCCGGGCAACGAGCCGTCGATGGCTGTCGCTCGGAGGCTGGGCATGAAGCATGTGGGCCAGCGCACCGACTGGTACGGCGGGGAGCTGCTGGAGACCTTCGTGCTGACGGCACCAGATGCCTGATCGTTCCCGCACGACCTGACGCAAGATCCGCGCAACTTCGGGGAAGGTGTCGCCTCCAGTCGTCGGGGGGCGACACCTTCCCCGAAATTGTGGGCAGGTCGGCACGGCTGGCGGCCGTCAGGCAGACAAGTCCGTCAATAGTCACAGTGGTCGAAGTGTTGACGCTCCCGTAGCACGTCAGTAACCTTTGGACAAAAGTAACGCAAGATTTCGACAAAGGCGTGCACGGTTCTGCGCATGCTCTCGGAAGATTCAACGGGCCTCCTGGGGAGGCCCGTTGATGGTCGTACCCATCTGGTGTTTCCAGTACGAGCGGCGCCCCCGCGCCACCCGTGCCACCCCGTCTCTCTCGACACCGGCCCTCTCACGTCGGCCGGCGCTGCACCGCCGCACCCCCACCCCCGTGGTCCAGCCACCGCGGCAACCGTCCCCCGACGACAAGGACAGTGATGAGACGAACGAATCTGTTCAGGATGGTGGCGGCCACGGCCGCCGCCGCGCTGATCGCCACGGCCGGGGCGACCGCCGTCGCTAACCCGGCCGCCGCCGCCCGCCCCACCGGCCCGGCGGCCGCACCGAGCGCCGGCTTCGCCCCGGCGGCCACCAACCTCGCCCAGGGCCGTCCCACCCAGGAGAGCGGCCACGCCGACGTCTACGACTCGTCGAAGGTCGTCGACGGCAACGCGGGCAGCTACTGGGAGAGCGTCAACAACGCCTTCCCGCAGTGGGTGCAGGTCGATCTCGGCTCATCGCAGAGCGTCAACCAGGTGGTACTGAAGCTGCCGACCAGCGGTTGGGGCACCCGGACGCAGACGCTGAGCGTGCGGGGCAGCACGAACGGTTCGTCCTTCACCGACCTGGTCGGGTCGCAGACGTACACCTTCAACCCGGCGAGCGGCAGCGCCGCCACGATCAACTTCAGCTCGACCTCCACCCGCTACGTCCGGATCACCATCACCGCCAACAGCGGCTGGCCGGCTGGGCAGCTCTCCGAGGTGGAGGTGTACGGCAGCGGCGGCACCACCCCCGACACCACCGCGCCGAGCGTTCCCGGCAACCTCTCGTACACCCAGTCGGGCACCACCATCAGCCTCAACTGGGTCGCCTCCACCGACAACGCGGGCGGCAGCGGCATCGCCGGCTACGACGTCTACCGCAACGGCGCGTTCCTCCAGTCCGTCGGCAACGTGACCACGTTCAACGACACCCAGCCGGCCACGGCGACCGTGTCGTACCACGTCCGGGCGCGCGACGTCGCCGGCAACATCTCCGGCAACAGCAACACGGTGACCCGCACCGGCAGCGGTGACACCACAGCGCCGAGCGTCCCGGGGACCCTGTCGCAGAGCACGTCGGGCAGCACGATCACGCTCAACTGGGGGGCCTCCACCGACTCCGGTGGCAGCGGGCTCGCCGGCTACAACGTCTACCGGGGCGGCAGCCTGATCGCGACGCTGGGCACCGTCCTCACCTATCAGGACACCCAGCCGGCGACGGCGACCGTGTCGTACTACGTCCGCGCCCGCGACGGCGCCGGCAACCTGTCCGGCAACAGCAACACCGTCACCCGGACCGGCAGCAACCCGCCCGCCTGCACCAACGTGGCGCAGGGCAAGAGCATGACGGCGAGCGGCTCCACCTTCAGTTTCACCCCGGACAAGGCGAACGACGGGCAGCTCACCACCTACTGGGAGGGCGCGGCGAGCTACCCGCAGAACCTGACAGTGGCGCTGGGCGCGAACCACTCCATCTCCGGTGTCACGGTGAAGCTCAACCCGGACCCGGCCTGGGGCACCCGCACCCAGACCATCCAGGTCCTCGGTCGCGACCAGGCGTCGTCCTCGTACACCAGTCTGGTGTCGGCGGCGGCATACCAGTTCGCCCAGGGCACCAACCTGGTGACCATCCCGGTCAGCGCGACCACAGCGGACGTGCAGTTGCGGTTCACCGGAAACACCGGTGCCCCGTCCGGCCAGGTGGCCGAGCTTGAGGTGTGCGGCACCCCGGCGCCCAACCCGGACCTGGTCGTCAGCTCGGTGACCTGGTCGCCCTCGTCGCCCAGCGAGGTCTCTCCGGTCACCCTCTCGGCAGTGGTGCAGAACATCGGGTCCGCCACCGCCGGCGCGACCACTGTGAACTTCAGCCTGGCCGGCGCGGTCGTCGGCAGCGCCTCGGTGGGCACGCTCGCCGCGGACGCCTCGTCCACCGTGTCGTTCAACGCCGGTACGCGGCCGATGGGCAGCTACGCCGTCTCGGCGGTGGTCGACCCGGCGAACACGATCGTCGAGCAAAACAACGGCAACAACAGCCTCACCGCGGCGTCGCCGCTGGTGGTGGCGCAGGCACCGGGCCCCGACCTGCAGGTGCTCAGCATCGCCTCGAACCCGCCGAACCCGGCCGTCGGGGCGTCCGTCACCTTCACCGTGACGGTCCGCAACCGGGGCACCACCGCGACCGGCGCGACCACTGTCACCCGGCTGGTGGCGGGCAGCACCACGCTCAACACCAACACCGCCTCCATCGCCGCCGGCGCGACGGTCACCGTGGCCGTCAGCGGTAGCTGGACCGCCACCAGCGGCGGCGCCACCATCACCGCCACCGCCGACGCCACGAACGTGGTCACCGAGACCAACGAGAGCAACAACGCGTTCAGCCAGTCGATAGTGGTCGGCCGTGGGGCCGCCGTTCCGTACGTCTCCTACGAGGCGGAGGCCGGCCGTTACCAGGGCACGCTGCTGGAAGCAGACCCGCTGCGGACCTTCGGGCACACCAACTTCGCCAGCGAGTCATCGGGTCGCAAGTCGGTACGACTCACCGGCACCGGCCAGTTCGTCGAGTTCACCTCGGCCAACCAGGCCAACTCCATAGTGGTGCGTAACTCCATCCCGGACGCGCCCGGCGGCGGCGGCATCGAGGCGACCATCAGCCTCTACGTCAACGACGTCTTCTCCCGGAAGTTGACACTGTCGTCGAAGCACAGCTGGCTCTACGGCAACACCGACGGGCCGGAGGCGCTGACCAACACCCCGCAGGCCGACGCGCGGCGGCTCTTCGACGAGTCGAACGCGCTGCTGGCGCAGTCGTACCCGGCCGGCACCCGGTTCAAGTTGCAGCGCGACTCGGGTGACACCGCCTCCTTCTACGTCATCGACATGATCGATCTGGAGCAGGTGGCGCCGGCGGCGAGCCAGCCGGCCGGTTGCACCTCGATCACCTCGTACGGTGCGATCCCGAACGACGGGCTCGACGACACCGCCGCCATCCAGCGGGCGGTGACCGACGACCAGAACGGTGTCATCAGCTGCGTCTGGATCCCCGCCGGGCAGTGGCGGCAGGAGCAGAAGATCCTGACCGACGACCCGCTGAACCGGGGCATGCACAACCAGGTCGGCATCAGCAACGTCACGATCCGGGGCGCCGGCATGTGGCACTCGCAGCTCTACACGCTCACCGAGCCGCAGAACGTGGTGGGCGGCATCAACCACCCGCACGAGGGCAACTTCGGCTTCGACATCGACAAGAACACCCAGATCTCCGACATCGCCATCTTCGGCTCGGGCCGGATCCGCGGTGGTGACGGCAACGCCGAGGGTGGCGTCGGTCTGAACGGGCGCTTCGGCACCGGTACGAAGATCAGCAACGTCTGGATCGAGCACGCCAACGTGGGTGTCTGGGTGGGCCGCGACTACGACAACATCCCCGACCTGTGGGGGCCGGCCGACGGGCTGGACTTCAGCGGCATGCGGATCCGCAACACGTACGCCGACGGCATCAACTTCAGCAACGGCACGCGTAACTCGCGGGTGTTCAACTCGTCCTTCCGCACCACCGGTGACGACGCGCTCGCCGTCTGGGCCAACCCGTACGTCAAGGACCGCAACGTCGACATCGCCCACGACAACCACTTCGTCAACAACACGATCCAGTTGCCCTGGCGGGCCAACGGCATCGCCATCTACGGCGGCTACGACAACTCGATCGAGAACAACCTGATCTACGACACCGCGAACTACCCGGGCATCATGCTGGCGACCGACCACGACCCGCTGCCGTTCTCCGGCACGACGCTGATCGCCAACAACGGGCTCTACCGCACCGGCGGCGCGTTCTGGAACGAGGACCAGGAGTTCGGTGCCATCACGATCTTCCCGGCCACCAGGGACATCGTCGGAGTCACGATCCGGGACACCGACATCATCGACTCCACGTACGACGGCATCCAGTTCAAGAACGGCGGCGGCAACATCCCTAACGTCGCCATCACCAACGTGCGGATCGACAGATCCGTCAACGGTGCCGGCATCCTCGCGATGAGCGGCGCGCGCGGCAACGCCAACCTGACCAACGTGACAATCACCAACTCGGCCGACGGCAACATCGTCATCCAGCCGGGCTCACAGTTCGTCATCACTCCTTGATCGAAACAGTGTGAGTGAAGTCGGGGTGTCCGCATGCCGCGGACACCCCGACTGTCGTGCTGGGTACCGCGGCGCAGGGTCCGTCGTGGGCGTCGGGCCGCCGGCAGCGGCCGGCACCGTCGAGCTTGGCGTCACAAAACACTCGGGTACGCAGATGCTGCGCGTCTTCCTCGCTGAGCGTGGTCTCGCCGAAGTCGATGACGCTGAGGTGGCCGAGCGAGTCGCGTAGCGCCACGGCCAGGGCGGTCACCTCGTCGAGGCTGGTCAACGTGGTCGGCAGGTGAATGATCCACCGTGGCGGCAGGCGGTCCCCGGTCGCGAAGGTCATCGCAATGCCACCGTTCCTCCAGCGATCAGCGTCTGTACCTGCTCGTCAGTCAGACCGCGCTGCTCCAGGACGCGACGGCCCCAGCGGTGTAGCCGGCACGGATATGCTGCCTCGTCCTTGCGGCAACGCTCACCGTCGGGCCGCTGCTCGGGGGCGTGCACGGTGACCGCCCTCAACGCGAACACGACGTCCTCGGTGGTCACGTAGGGCGGCATCGGCAGATCGTCGGTGATTTCGTCAATCGAGTCCATGGCCGTCCTTCGGTGGGACTTCGCGGATCCGCGGTCATCAACGATGGTCATTCTGATGCTGGCCTAGCGCAATCTTTCGGAGCAGAATGCGGACCAAGGGACGAGGTGCCTAACGCAACGACAGTCAGGGAGATGACGTGGACGACTCCGGCAGCACAGTTCCACGGAGGCAGCTCGGCAGATACCTGAGAGAGCTTCGCGAAAACGCGTATGTGACAGTCACCGCGGCGGCCAAGGAATTGGAGTGGTCGGCACCCCGGATCTGGCGTTACGAGACCGGCCAGGTCTCAATGCACCCGAACGACGTGGCGGCCATGTGCCGCGTCTACGGCTCGTCTCCTGAGACGATCGAGACGATGCGGGCGCTGGCCCGGGAGACCAAGGCGCACGGTTGGTGGCACAGCTACGGCGAGGCGGTCAAGGACTGGTTCAAGCTGTACGTCGGCCTGGAGGCCGCCGCGAGCCGCATCCGCAAGTACGAGGCCGATCTCATTCCGGGTCTGTTGCAGAGTGTCGAGTACATGACCGAGTTGATTGCCACCGACCAGCCGCAGTTGGGCGAGCCGGAGCGTCAGGCGAAGGTCGACGTGCGGCTGCGCCGCCAACGGTTGCTGGCTCGGGCGATACCGCGCGCTCCGCGCCTGGACGTCATCCTGGGCGAGGCGGTACTGCGCCGTCCGCTGCGTGACCGGGCGGCGATGGCCCGGCAACTGGAGTCACTCGTGGTGGCATCGCGGCAGCACAACGTCGGCATCCGGGTGCTGCCGCTCGACGCCGGCCTGGTCCGCTGGGCGCAGGCCGGCACCTTCACCATGCTCGACTTTCCGACCGAGGTGCGCGAGCCGGAGCCGACCACGATCTACATGGACGGGCCGTGCGGCGCGGTCTACCTTGACAAGACCCACGAGATCGCGATCTACGAGGACGCGTGGCGCTCGCTGGGTGAGCGGGCGCTGAGCGCCGACGAGTCCCGCGAGCTGATTGCGGCCATAGCGAAGGAGATGACTGATGGTGCGTGACGGAGTCTGGCGCACGTCGTCCCGGTCCGGCAGCGAGGGCGACTGCGTTGAGGTGGCGGGGTTCGCCGAGGCGGTCGGCGTACGGGACAGCAAGGACCGGCAGGGGCCGGCGCTGACCTTTACCCCCTCGGTCTGGGCCGCCTTTGTTGGAGCTACCGGGGCGGGACAGTTGAACAACCGGTCCTGAGCCAACCGAGTTGGGCTCCGTGCCGGATCTCTTCCCGCCGCCGGAGCCCATCGCGGAACCTCAGGTCATCGGCAGACCGAGCTGCTGAGCGACCGCCTTGCCGTCGCGTGCGGCGAACGGATCGTAGGGGCGCTGGCCGGCGGCAATCTCGGCGTTGAGCGCCAGCAGCCGTTGGGCGATCTCGTGCTTGTCTTGGGCAATTCCCTTCGGCCAGCCATAACAGGCGGCAACCGCCTCATCCAACTCGCGGTGCAGCTTCCTGAGGTCGGCGTAGGCGCCCTCGTCCACCAGGTTGTAAAGCTTGGTCAACCCGAACTGTTGCTCAGCGCAGATTTCCTGCCGGCGGGCGATCGTCCGCCGGCTCGCCTCGACCACCCGCTCCCGCTGCTCGTCGCCCACCGGGTAAGGCCATGGGAACGGCAGGAACGCCGAGGTCGGGGTGTACCGGAGGTCTGCCTTCATGGTCGACGACTGCGACCAGGCCCACGCGTTATGGATGGACGACGAGAGGATGCCCATCGAGTAGTCGTCGTCAAAGGCAAAGACGTAGACGAGGTCGCTCGGGCAGGTCCACGGTTCGCACCAGGTCAGCAGCAGCCGCTTGCCGACCCGTCCAGCAGCGATGTATCGCGGAAGTCCGGTAACCGCCCGGCGGAGCGCCGTGTAGGGTCGGCCGAACATCCACCAGTTCTCGCGGCGAAACTTGTCCCTGTTCGACGCGCGAACTGGCTTGACCCGCTCACGCACGATCTTCAATGCGGCTGGGTACTTCATTGCCTGTTCCAGGGGACGGCCGCCGAAATCGATCACCCACCGCCGTGGCCGTTGGGAAACCTCGTCGGCGATGTCCTCGCCTATGAGGTACGGGCGTACCACGTCACGGTAGGCGGCGTCCTTGAGAGCCAGCAGATCTTCAGCCTCTGCCAAGGTGAGGATGAAACCGTCGCCCACCGGCGTCATCCCCTGGAAGCACCGGCCGTTGTTGGCCGGCAATTTCGGCACGTCGCCGGTTGACGACTCCGGCGGCCGAAGCTCAGCGGTGATGCCGCTGACCGGCTCGTTGTCGAGGATGAACTCAGTCGGCGGCTCGCTCGGTGATCTGATCCAGCTGACCAGGCTGACGTGGACCTTGGCCTCGCCCGGCCAGGTCTGGCTGGATACCGCATCAGTGATCACCCCGCCGTTGGTGGTGACGTACTCCAGGCTGGCGGAACGGGCCCGGTTCTGCGAGATCGAGTTGGTGCCGACCAACCCAGCACGCTGACCCGGCTTCAGGTGCTGGTTGGCGCGGCGGAACCAGTAAACGCAAAAGTCTTTGACGCCGACGCCGAACGTTTTGCCGAGCCATTTTAGGTAGTCGTCACCGTGGGCCTCCCGCATGAACTGGGAGCCAAGGAACGGTGGATTGCCGACGATGCAGTCGGTCTCCGGCCAAGCGACCCGCAGGGCATCCTGCGTTCTGATCGAGCCAAGGCTGACCAGCGGCAGTGGCGGCTCTGCCGCGCCGTACTTCTCGATCATCTGCCGGTGACCCATCCAGAGGGTGACCCGGGCGACGGCGGTTGCCATCGGCACGATATCGATGCCTTGCATGTTCCTCAACGGAAAGTACGGCAGCCCGGTCGGGGTCGGCAGGCCGGAGGACTTGGCCAGTTCGGTGATCCGGGTCTTCAACGAGTGTTCCAGGTGGCGCAGTTCCCGGTAGGCCACGTAGAGGAAGTTGCCGCAGCCGCAGGCCGGGTCAAGCACCCGGAACTGGCACAACTCGTCCAGCAGGGCGACGCCTTCGTCGGGGGTGGTCACCGCGTCGATCCTGGCTCGCCATGGCTTGACGATCGTCGGTCGAACGATCTTCAGGATGTCGATCTCGTGGGTGTAGTGGGCGCCGAGTGCGCTTCGGTCGCCGTTCAGGAAACCCTCGATGAGCGATCCGAAGATCGTTGGATCAACCTGCTTCCAGTTGTACTCGGCGATCCGCAGCAGTTCGGCGGCCTCGTCCTTGGTCAGGTGCACCAGGGCAGGCTGGTTGAAGAGGTCACCATTGACGTACTGGGTGCCCTTGAGGATGCCCTGTCGGCCATGGTCGTTCGGGTCGTTGAGGGACGTGAACAGGCCGCCGAGCATCAGGTAGGACGACCAGGTGTCGCCAAACTTGGTGAGAAACTCCAGGGTCTGTTCGGTTGGCCGGCCCTCGATCATGCCGTAGTCCTCGGCGAAGAAGAGCCAGACCATCTGGAGGATGAATCGCTGAATCGATTCGGGTGGCGCTGCCTCCCGATCAAGGAGGTCCTGGTAGACCTTGGCCACGGAGATGGCGGCGGCCTTGGTCAGCTCCCGGTTGCTGTGGTGGAACAGGGGTTCGTCCCCGGCGAGCACCATCAGCGACTCGTACCGGTCGGGCAGCTCGATGAGGTCAAAGGCCATCAACGGAGCGTTCGGATACTGACCCGGCTCCCAGATCTCGAAGCGATGGAACGAGCAAAGCACCACGAACTGCGGTGCTGGCCGTCCGACACTCACATCGGCCGAATTGCGCCAGTAGTCCAGGGCCTGCTTGCGGTGCTGATCGAGGTGCGTCGTCTCCTTCGGGGCCTTCATCTCGACGATGAGCAGGCCAGGAAGGTGTAGATCCATGATCCCGACGGACGAGTGCGCATCCTCGAAGAGGGCACCGGCGTCCTTACGGTTGCGGCCGTAGCACTCGAACAGCTCGTTCAGGAAGGTCTGCGCCTCCGAGCGTTCCGTCTTGGCGTAGGTCTGCCACCGTCCGACGAACTTGATCAGTGCCGCCCGGATCTGCTCACCACTGCGCATGGTCAGAAGAGCTTAGGTGAATCCGCAGAGAAGTAGGCACCCTGAAACAGGTCCTTGCGGGCGATTTCCAAGTTGCGGGCGGCAGTGTCGAGCATCCGGGCCAAGTCGTCGCAGCCGACTGTCATGGCAGCCATCCGCTTCGCCCGCTCTGTCCGCTTAATGGCCTGCTCGATGTTGAGCAGTGCCTCGGAGACTTCGCGAAGCCCGGCCTCGCGGGCGGCTTGCTCAGGAGTGTGGTCAAGATCAGACATGTGTGGTCCTTTCGGGGCGAGCAGCCTCAGCCTACGGTCTGACAGAGCCCTGACGCGAGCAGCCGTGACCTGGGGAACGCCGGACCTCGGGTGCGTCGCCCCGAAGACGATCCCTGCCAGTCTCGCGACGTGCCCCCGAGGTCGTTCGACGCTTTGAGCCGCCGAAGTGATGCGTGGACGGCGAGCGCTGCGCTTGACCTCCTGCCCGAGAACAGCGGTCCACGGGTCGAGGTGCTGCGCGGATGTGTCGTGATCACCCCGGATTCCGACCTTGATCGGCGGACGGTACAGCGAAAACTCGGCTACCTGCTGAAGCAGGCCGCCCGTCGGGCAGAGCTGTGGCTCTATCACGAGGTGAACGTCGTCTCGAATGACGACCTGTTCATCCCGGACGTCGCCGTGCTGAAGGTCCCCGGCGGCGGGCGGACGACGATGAGCATCGGGCACGCGGTGCTGTTGGGGGAGATCGTTTCGCCGGGTAACCGGCGCAAGGCCGTGATCGATCGCCCCCGCGAGTACGCAGCCGTCGGGGTGCCGTTCTTTCTCCGGGTGGACCTGCGTAACCGGGTGCCGACCATGGCCCTGTTCGAGCTGTCCGACGGGGAGTACCGGCCGCTGGCCGCCGCTGCGGCGGGCAGCACCTTCGCGATGCGGGAGCCGTTCGAATTCTCCATCGATCCGGCCGAGTTGCTGGACGAGGAGGAGCCGGTGGAGGGGGAGGGCTGAGGCTCCCAGCGGGCGTGCAGCGGGGGTGGGGAAGAATGGCCGTGTGACTTCCCCCCGCGACCTTGTTCTGCTCGGGTCCACCGGCTCGATCGGCACCCAGGCCATCGACATCGTCCGGCGCAACCCGGACCGGTTCCGGGTGGTCGCCGTGGGTGCCGGCGGCGGCAACGTCGAGCTGCTCGCCGCGCAAGCCCTCGAACTGGGCGTCGAGGCGGTCGGGGTGGCCAAGGCGTCCGCCGCGCAGGACCTGCAACTCGCGTTCTACGCCGAGGCGAGCCGGCGCGGGTGGGCCACCGGTGACTTCAAACTTCCCAAGATCGTGGCCGGCCCGGACGCCATGACCGAGCTGGCCCAGTGGCCGTGCGACATCGTGCTCAACGGGGTGGTCGGCTCGCTGGGCCTCGCTCCTACGCTGGCCGCCCTGCACGGTGGTCGTACTCTCGCGTTGGCCAACAAGGAGTCGCTCGTTGCCGGCGGCCCGCTGGTCAAGGCCGCTGCGACGCGGCCGGGGCAGATCGTCCCGGTCGACTCGGAGCACTCCGCGCTGGCCCAGTGCCTGCGCTCCGGAACGCGCGGCGAGGTGCGCCGGTTGATCGTCACGGCCAGCGGCGGCCCGTTCCGGGGTCGGCAGCGTGACGAGTTGACGCAGGTCACGCCCGAGCAGGCGCTCGCGCACCCGACCTGGAACATGGGGCCGGTCGTCACGATCAACTCCGCCACGATGGTCAACAAGGCGCTGGAGGTGATCGAGGCGCACGAGCTGTTCGACGTGCCCTATGCCGACATCGCAGTGATGGTGCACCCCCAGTCGGTGATCCACTCGATGGTCGAGTTCGTCGACGGGTCGACGATCGCCCAGGCCAGCCCACCGGACATGCGGCTGCCGATCGCGCTCGGCATCGGTTGGCCGGACCGGGTGCCCGAGGCGGCCACCGCCGTCGACTGGACGGCCGCGCACACCTGGGAGTTCGCGCCGCTCGACGACGAGGCGTTCCCGGCCGTCGCCCTGGCCAAGGCCGCCGGGGAGACCGGGCGCTGCCGGCCGGCGATCTACAACGCGGCGAACGAGGAGTGCGTGGCCGCGTTCGTGGCGGGCCGGCTGCCGTTCCTCGGCATCGTCGACACCCTCGAACGGGTGTTGGAGGAGGCTCCGGACTTCGACGAACCAGGTACCGTCGAGGACGTGCTCGCGGCCGAGTCGTGGGCACGCGCGCACGCGCAGGAGATCATCGCGGGTTCGGTGGAAGGAGCTTGATGTCGTACCTGCTCGGGGTGGTCCTCTTCGCCCTGGCCATTCTCATCTCGGTGAGCCTGCACGAGGCGGGTCACCTGCTGACCGCCAAGGCGTTCGGGATGAAGGTCACGAAGTACTTCGTCGGCTTCGGCCCCACCGTCTGGTCGTTCCGGCGGGGTGAGACCGAGTACGGCCTCAAGGGCATCCCCCTCGGCGGCTTCTGCAAGATCGTCGGGATGACGCCGCAGGACGACGACGTCGAGCCGGGCGACGAGTCGCGCGTGATGTGGCGCTACCCGGTGTGGAAGCGGACGATCGTGATGGCCGCCGGGTCGATCACGCACTTCGCCCTCGCCCTGGTCACGATCTGGATCCTCGCCGTCTCCGCCGGCCTGCCCAACCCCGACTTCCCGACCACCGACGCGCAGGCCCGCCAGGAGCCCGCCGTCATCCAGCTCAGTGAGTGCGTGGTTCCGGAAAACGCGGTGCGTGCGTGCACCCCCGCCGACGCGGCCAGCCCGGCCGCCCAGGGGCAACTGCGCAACGGAGACCGGATCACCTCGGTCAACGGCACCCAGATCAACTCCTACGGCGACCTGCTCACCACGCTGCGCAGCCTCAAGCCGGGTGACACCGCGCAGATCGCGTACGTCCGCGACGGGCAGCCGGGCACCACCAGCACGGTGCTCGCGCAGACCCAGCGTCCGCCGCTGAACGACCCCGACGGCGCCGCCGCGCCAGTGGCCGCGCTCGGCGTCGGGCTCGTCCCCAGCACGCCCACCCGCGTGACGTACGGCCCGGTCGGCGCCTTCGGCGCCACCGCCGACTTCACCGGTCAACTGGCCGTCGGCACCGTCCAGGCGCTCCAGCGCCTCCCGCAGAAGGTCCCCGCCCTGTGGACCGCCCTCACCGGCGGCGAGCGGGACATCGACACCCCGATCAGTGTGGTCGGCGCCAGTCGACTCGGCGGCGAGGCGGTCGAGAACAACGCCTGGCTGGTCTTCTTCATGCTCTTCGTGTCGCTGAACTTCTTCATCGGCGTGTTCAACCTGCTGCCGCTGCTCCCGGTGGACGGCGGCCACATTGCCATCGCCTGGTTCGAACGGGCCCGCTCCTGGGTCTACGCGCGGATCGGCCGGGCCGACCCCGGCCGGGTGGACTACCTCAAACTGATGCCCTTCACGTACGCGGTGATCCTGATCGGCGGCGCGTTCACGCTGCTGACCATCGCCGCGGACGTCGTCAACCCCATCACGCTCTTCTCAAGGTGAGTGCCTGAAGTGACAGCTATCAGTCTCGGTATGCCCGCCGTGCCGCCGCCGCCGCTCGCTCCCCGTCGGGCCAGCCGCCAGATCATGGTCGGTTCGGTCCCGGTCGGTGGCGGTGCGCCGGTGTCCGTGCAGTCGATGACCACGACCCTCACCTCCGACATCAACGCGACCCTTCAGCAGATCGCCGAGCTGACCGCGTCCGGCTGCCAGATCGTGCGGGTGGCGGTGCCGTCGCAGGACGACGTGGAGGCGTTGCCCGCGATCGCCAAGAAGTCGCAGATCCCGGTGATCGCCGACATCCACTTCCAGCCCAAGTACGTCTTCGCCGCGATCGACGCCGGCTGCGCGGCGGTCCGGGTCAACCCGGGCAACATCCGGCAGTTCGACGACAAGGTCAAGGAGATCGCTCGTGCCGCGGGGGCGGCGGGGACGCCGATCCGGATCGGCGTCAACGCCGGGTCGCTGGACAAGCGCCTGCTGAGCAAGTACGGCAAGGCCACCGCCGAAGCGCTTGTCGAGTCGGCGCTGTGGGAGTGCTCGCTGTTCGAGGAGCACGGCTTCCGCGACATCAAGATCTCGGTCAAGCACAACGACCCGGTCGTGATGATCCGGGCGTACCGGCAGCTCGCCGAGCAGTGCGACTACCCGCTGCACCTCGGCGTCACCGAGGCCGGGCCGGCGTTCCAGGGCACCATCAAGTCGGCGGTCGCCTTCGGCGCGCTGCTGGCCGAGGGGATCGGCGACACCATCCGGGTGTCGCTGTCCGCCCCGCCGGTCGAGGAGATCAAGGTCGGCAACCAGATCCTGGAGTCCCTCGGGCTGCGCGAGCGGGGCCTGGAGATCGTCTCGTGCCCGTCCTGCGGGCGGGCCCAGGTGGACGTCTACAAGCTCGCCGAGGAGGTCACCGCCGGCCTGGAAGGGCTGCCGGTGCCGCTGCGGGTCGCCGTCATGGGCTGCGTGGTCAACGGTCCGGGCGAGGCCCGCGAAGCCGACCTCGGCGTCGCCTCCGGCAACGGCAAGGGCCAGATCTTCGTCAAGGGGCAGGTCGTCAAGACCGTGCCCGAGGCGCAGATCGTCGAGACCCTGATCGAGGAGGCGCTGCGGATCGCCGACGAGATGGGCGCCGAGCTCCCCGAGGAGCTACGCGGGCTGGTCACCGGCCCGACCGTCACCGTGCACTGATTTTCCATCTGGAAAAGCGGCCGTTCCCCGTGCGGGGAACGGCCGCTCTGCGTTCGTGCTGAGTGCGCTCTCGCGCTGCGCTGCTCGTGCCGTGCCGTGCCGTGGCGCTCGTGCTGCTCGTGCTGCTCGTGCCGTGCCGTGCCGTGGCGCGGCCTGGCGTCACTCGGATTCGGCGAGGATCGCGTACAACTTGCGCCGGGTCTCGTCGAGCACCTGGGCGGCCCGCTCACGCTGGTCGTCGGTGCCGTTCATCATCACCTGGCGCAACGCGTTCATCGCCTGAGTGCCGGAGTCACGGATGTCGTGCCAGCTGCTCACCGTGCCCTGGGCGACATCCGCCCACGGCGGGGTCTGCCCGGCCTCGGTGGCCTCCGCCTGACCGGCCTCGGTGACAGTGAACCGCTTCCGCCCACCACCGGACTCCTCGGTGCTGGCGACGATCACGCCCTCGTCCTCCAGTAGCTGGAGGGTGGGGTAGATCGAGCCCGGGCTCGGCCGCCACGCACCGCCGGTGCGGGAGTCGATCTCCTGGATCATCTCGTATCCGTGCATCGGCCGCTCGGTGAGCAGGGCCAACACGGAGGCTCGAACGTTGGGGCGTCGGCCCCGACCCCGTCCACGACCCCGGCCGCCCCAGGGGCCGCCGTGTCCGTGCTCGTGGCCGTGACCGTGCGGACCGGGCGGGACCGGCGGGAAACCGAACCCCCGCATCCGGGCCTCGTGCATCGGGTGGTGCTGTCGGTGGAACCTCATCAGGTTCTTCCTTCCTTAGGACTATCGCTGATGCATCAACGATATATCGGCAATGCATCGCTGACAGCCCTGATTTACCAAACCGTACGTACGTCTTGTTAGGGTGTCGGTCATGCGCCTGCTTCCCCCGCCGGGCCCGGCCCGGGTCCTCACCCTCGGCACGCTGGTCAAAACCGTTGGACGGGGCCTCTGGCTCGTCGCCAGCGCGCTCTTCCTCACCCGGTCGGTCGGCCTGTCGGCAACCCAGGTCGGCATCGGGCTGACCATCTCGGCCCTGGTCGGTGTGTTGGCCAGCGCCCCGAGCGGTTACCTGGCCGACCGCGTCGGCCCACGCGGTGTGCAGGTCGGCGCGCTCCTCGTCGCCGGCACCCTGACCATCGGGCTGATCGCCGTCCGGTCGTTTCCCACGTTCGTGCTGGTGGGAGCCGCCACCGCGCTCGCCGACGCGGTCGAGCGCGGTGCCCGCGGCGCGCTGATCGCCGGAGCGATCCCAGCCGACCAGCGGGTCCGCACCCGCGCCTACCTGCGAGCCACCACGAACGTCGGGATCTCCGTCGGCGCAGTCCTCGGCGGGTTCGCCATCGCCGCCGACACCCGAACCGGGTACGTCGCGCTGATCCTGGCCTCGGCGGCGACGTCGCTGGCCGCAGCTGTGGTCTTCCTCCGACTGCCCGCCGTCGCCCCGGTCGCCGCTCCGACGCACGGCCCTCGGCTGGTCGCCCTACGAGACCGCCCGTTCCTCGCCTTCACCCTGGTCGACGGGCTGATGTCGATGCACTTCAGCCTGCTCACCGTCGCTCTGCCGCTGTGGATCGCCGGCCACACCCGGGCACCCGTTTGGATGATCTCCGCGTTGACGCTGGTCAACACCGTGCTGGTGGTGCTCCTTCAGGTACGCGCCGCGGGTACCGCCGCCACAGTGCCCGGAGCCGCCCGCGCCGCCCGCCGAGCGGGCGTCGCCATCGCCCTGGCCTGCGTACTCTTCGCCGCCAGCGGCGCGCTGCCCACCGCCGGAGCGGTGGGCCTGCTCGGCCTCGGGGCACTCGCGCACGTCACCGGGGAGCTGTGGCACTCCGCCGCCGGCTGGGGGATCTCCTTCGGGCTGGCGCCGGCGGACGCCCAGGGGCAGTACCAGGGGGCGTACGGCATGGGCTACGAACTGGGCAAGATGCTCGCACCGGTCGTGGTGACCACCCTCGCGCTCGGCTGGGGCGTACCCGGCTGGCTCGTGCTCGGTGCCCTGTTTCTCCTGCTCGGAGCCCTGGTGCCCCCGGTCGTCCGGTGGGCCGAGCGGACCCGGCCGATCAGCGGGCCTGCAGAACCGGTGCCGGCCTCGCCACTCGACCGGCGGAGCGGGGGGTCGATCTGGCAGGCTGATAGTCGTGCTGACGGTGCCGGTACGGCAACTGGGGGAATCGGAGCGCCGCGCGGTCGAGCGACTGCTCGACCATGACCCGTTCGCGGGCGCGCAGGTCGCCGAGCGGATCGCCGCGCGCGGACTCTCCTGGTGGCGGGCCGAGGGCAGAATCCTGGGGTACGGGGCCCGCCGCAACCTCGAATCACTCTGCTGGCTCGGCGGCAACCTGACCCCGGTGCTGGCCAGCGACGCCGCGGTGGCTGCCTTCGCCGACCTGCTCGCGGGCGAGGAACGGCTGTGCTCCTCCATCGTCGGCCGTGCCGATGCCGTCCTCGGGCTGTGGGACCGCCTCTCCGCCACCTGGGGGCCAGCGCGAGACGTTCGCCCCAATCAGCCACTGCTGGTCACCGACACGCTGCCACCCGTACCGGCCGATCCGGAGGTACGCCAGGTTCGCTCCGGCGAGGTCGACCGGCTCTTCCCGGCGGCGGTCGCCATGTACACCGAAGAGGTCGGCGTCTCCCCGCTGGCCGAAGACGGCGGACGCAGCTACCGCCGACGGGTCAACGACCTGGTTCGGACCGGTCGCGCGTACGCCCGCATCATCGACGGCAAGGTCGTGTTCAAGGCCGAGCTGGCCGTGGTGACCAAGCGGACGGCGCAGGTCCAGGGCGTCTGGGTGGCACCGGAATGGCGAGGTCGGGGGATCGCCACCGCCGCCATGGCCGCCGTGGTCCGCGACGCGCTGCTGCGGGTCGCCCCCACCGTCAGCCTGTACGTCAACGACTTCAACCTCCCGGCCCGCCGCGTCTACGAGCGCTGCGGCTTCCAGCCGATCGGCACCCTGGCCACCGTCCTCTTCTGACCGCTGCGGTTGGCTCGGTGTGATGCATCCCCGCAGATCTTGGACACTTTCCGTTAGCGCGGCGGGCTCAACCGGTGGTTGCAACACCCAGGAGCTGGGTCATCTTCTCACCTGGGGTGGCCCAGCCCAGGGTCATTCGGGGGCGGTCGTTGAG